>NZ_JBSHAP010000039.1:0-63871 GCF_053611565.1 Kitasatospora sp. NPDC054795 | reverse complement strand
GCGGCGGGTGCCGCTGCGGCCGCTGCGGCGGCGGACGGCGCGGCGGCCTCGGCCTGCGGCGGCGGCACCGGCGACGGCGCCTGCGGCTCGGCGGCGACCGGGGCGGCGGCCTGGTACGGCTGCTGCTGGTAGCCCTGGTAGCCCTGCTGCTGGTAGCCGTACGGGTCCTGCCCGTACACCGGCTGCCCGTACTGGTCGTACTGCTGGTCGTACTGCTGCTGCTCGTACGACTGCGGCTGCTGCGGCTGCTGTGGTTGCTGCTGCTGCGGGTTCTGGTAGCCCTGGTACGGCTGCTGGTACTGCCCGGTGGACCAGTCCTCCGGCCGCCGGCCGTCGCTGCGATCAGTCATGCACCGCTCCTGGATCAGTCCCCGCGCGGCGCGTACAGCGCCCGCTTGTCGATGTAGCGGACCACGCCGTCCGGGACGAGGTACCAGACGGGCTCACCCTTGGCGACCCGGTTGCGGCAGTCCGTGGAGGAGATGGCCAGCGCCGGGACCTCCACCAGGGAGACCCCGCCCACCGGAAGCCCGGCGTCCGACAGAGTGTGCCCCGGGCGGGTGCATCCGATGAAGTGGGCCAGCGAGAAGAGCTCGTCGGAGTCGCGCCAGGAGAGGATCTGGGCGAGCGCGTCGGCGCCGGTGATGAAGAAGAGGTCCGCGTCCGGGTGCAGGGCGTGCAGGTCGCGCAGGGTGTCGACGGTGTACGTCGGGCCCTCGCGGTCGATGTCGATCCGGCTGACCGAGAACTGCGGGTTCTCGGCGGTGGCGATGACCGTCATCAGGTAGCGGTCCTCGGCCGGGGTGACGTGGCGGTCGCTCTTCTGCCACGGCTGCCCGGTCGGCACGAAGATCACTTCGTCCAGGTGGAACGCGCTCGCGACCTCACTGGCGGCGACGAGGTGGCCGTGGTGGATCGGGTCGAAGGTGCCGCCCATCACGCCTAGGCGCTTCTTCACCGGTTCCGGTCCGCCGGGATTCCCGGCCTGCTCTCCCATGCCGCCACACCTTACGCGACACCCGTTACGGTGCGGGAACGGCCGGGTGGGGGTTCTCCGCAGATGCGTGAGGGAGCGGCCGGCCGGTGGCCGGACGCTCCCCGAGCGGTCCGCGCGGCCGGCTCAGCGGTCCCGGTTGAAGCGGGTGGTGATGAAGAGCAGGACCAGCAGGATGAACAGCGCGGCGCCACCGGTCAGGGCCGGGTTCAGGCTGTCGTGGTTGCCCCCCTCGCCCTCGGCGAGAAGGTTCAGAACGGGGAGTGCGGCAGCAGTGCTCATGGTCGGCGGGACCTTCTCGGCTCGGGGAACGGACCTGGGGGTGGTTCCGGGCCGGTGAGGGCCCACCCGTCATCGTACGGGGGGTTACACGGCAACCGCTCGGCGGCCCACCGCCGCTGACCGGGCGTGAGCACGAGCCGGGGGCGAGGGCCGGGAACGGGCCGCGAGCCGGCCGGGAACGGGCCCGGTGACAGACCCGGGAGGGCGGCCCCTAGTTGTTCTTGAAGGCGCGGGCCATGATCCAGACCAGCAGGCCGATGCCCACGAAGGACGCGACCACGATGATCCGCAGGAACAGGCCCGGGCCGGTCTCGTCGGAGATGGGCGCGGCCAGGCTGACAAGCGTGTCGGTGGACATCTGCGGGGGCTCCTCGAACTGCTCGGTACCGCGGCCGGGTCCGGTCTCGGTCGTCCAGGACTCAGGTTAAACCGGCCTCACACCGGCGCCGCCCACCGGCCCCGGTGACACACCCGCCGCCCCCGGGACGCTCCGCGCGTACGCTGCCCCCGGGGACGAGTACGCAACCGCGCGCGTTGCACAGACAGTCGTTGCAGGCGAAGACCAACGGGGGGCGGGCCAGCGGGCCGCGGCCGCCGTCGACCAGGAGGTACTCAGACCATGACCGACACGACCGTGAAGGCCCCGAGCCGCCGCCGCGAACGCTTCCCCGGAATCTCCACCCGGGCGTGGGAGCACCCGGCGGACCGCTCGGCCCTGGTCGCGCTGCGCAAGCTCACCGGCTTCGACGACATCCTGAAGAAGCTCGCCGGCCTGGTCTCCGAGCGGGCGATCCGGCTGATGTTCCTGGCCACCGCCGTGAAGACCTCCGAGCGCCAGTTCCCGGAGCTGCACGACATGGTGCGGGACGCCGCCTACGTGCTCGACCTGGAGCAGGTCCCCGACCTGTACGTCTCCCAGGACCCGACGGTCAACGCGTACTGCATCGGCATCGACACCCCGGTCATCGTGGTCACCAGCGGCCTGGTCGAGCTGCTCGACGAGGAGGAGCTGCGCTCCGTCATCGGCCACGAGGTCGGCCACGCGATGTCCGGCCACGCCGTCTACCGGACGATGCTGATGATCCTCACCAACATCGCCACCCGGATCGCCTGGGTGCCGCTGGGCAACCTGGCGATCACCGCGGTCATCACCGCGCTCAAGGAGTGGTTCCGCAAGGCGGAGCTGTCCAGCGACCGGGCCGGCCTGCTCGCCGGACAGGACCTCCAGGCGTCCATGCGGGCCCTGATGAAGCTGGCCGGCGGCCACAACCTGGCCGAGATGAACGTCGACGCCTTCCTGGAGCAGGCCGAGGAGTACGAGAAGGCCGGCGATCTGCGCGACGGCGTGCTCAAGGTGCTCCAGCTGCTGCCGCAGACCCACCCCTTCGCGGTGGTGCGGGTCGCCCAGCTGAAGAAGTGGGCGGAGAGCGACGACTACCGCTCGATCGTGGCCGGCGCCTACCCGCGCCGCGCGGACGACCCGGACGCCTCGGTCTCCGAGCAGTGGAAGGCCGCCGCCGACCACTACACCACCTCGGTCAAGGAGAGCAAGGACCCGCTGATGGGCCTGCTCCGGGACGTCGCCGGCGGCGCGGCGACCGTCGGCGGCAAGCTCCGCGACACCTTCACCGGCGCCGCCGGCCGCAACGGCTCCTCCGGCAACGGCTCCGCGGGCTCGGGTTCAGCGGGCTCGGGTTCCGCGGACCGCGACGGCAGCTGACCCCCGGGCCGCGACGACCGCCGGCCCACCGCGACCGCGACGGCGGCCGGTGTCCCGTCCAGGGGCACCGGCCGCCTCGCCGTTCCACGGCCGGGGCAACTTCTCAGCCGCCCGCCAGCACCGCGCACACCTGCCAGCCCGGCCGGGCGTGGTTGCCGGGGTCGACCGGCGTCGGCGGCGCGACCGCCGTGCCCTGCGCGGTGGCCAGCACCGGCTGCAGGAAGCCCGCCATCGAGGTGTCGCAGGGCTCCGGACCGGCCTGCACCACCGAGTCCACCAGCCGCAGCTGCGCCGAGGCCAGGTCGACCCGGTCGAACTCGAAGGTCAGCTGCCGCCGCACGGTCTCCAGGGTGACCGGCGTTCCGGCCGGGGCCCCGGCCGGGGCCCCGGCCGGCTTCAGCGCGTAGACGAAGGTGTGGTCGGTGGTGATCTGCAGGGTCCCGCTGTCCGCCTCGTCGATCCGCATCGCGCCGGCCACCTTCACGGTGTTCGAGGCCAGCGCGACCTGCGCCGGGTCGAAGCGGACCATCCAGCCGGTCACCGCGTGGTGCCGGTCGTCCACCGGCTGCGCCACGCTCGCGTCGAACTCCGCCTGCTCACCGGGCGTGACGAAGGCCCGCACATCGGCGGTGGCACCCTGGACCAGCGCGGCCGGGGCCAGCGAGGAGGCGACCAGGTAGCGCTGGACGGTGTCGAGCGCCTTGGTCACCTCGACCCGGCTGAAGTGCTCGGTGGCAGCCCCGGTCGGGGTGTTCAGCCCGATCGTGCCGTCCCCGTACCCGGGCTGCAGCGCGGTGAACGGGTCCGCCGGGTCGGCGACCGGGCGGACGGCCGACGCCGGGCTCAACGCGACCAGGCTGACGGTCAGTTGACTGCCCTCGGGCCGCACCGCGGTCCCCCTCGGCGAACTCACGCCGAAGTACACCGCGGTCCCGAAGGCGAGCAGGATGAGCAGCAGCAGGATGAGCGCCTGGCGCGGGACGGTGCCCAGCGGGCCGAGCCGCACCCGCGGCCGGGTGGCCTTGCCGAAGGAGCCGGCCAGCCGCTCCCGGGCGGACAGTTCCTGGATGCGGGCAGCCCGCACGAACGATTCGTCGAACACGACGGACCGGAATTCGTCCTCGTTGCCGGAACCGCCCTCGGGCGTACCCTCCGGAGGCTCTCTCGGGTCACCCACACCACCAGGGTAGGCCGACACCGGCGCCGCCACGAGGGTGCGGGCGCACATTCCCGGGAACGCTCAGTGACCACCGCCCCCGGGCGTGCGCCCGCGCCCGGGGGCGACCGCGTCGGCCCGCCCCGGCCCGCCGAAGCCCGCCCTAGCCCGCCGGCGCCGTGACCACCAGCGGGGGGTCTGCCGGGGCCTGCCCCGGATCGACCCCGGCGCTGCTGGTGCCGGACTCGGGGCGCCGGGGCGCTCCCGCGGAACCGCCCACGCCCTGGTAGATCGCCGCGACCGCGATCGCCACCAGGCCCACGCCCATGATCACGGCGAGCACCCAGGCCACCGGCCGGTGCCACCGCTGCTGGGCCACGTACCGCCCGCGGGAGCGCACCGGGTCGTAGCCGCGTCGCCACCGCCGCCGGACCCGGCGGTCGGCCGCCCGGTCCGGCCCCGACCAGGGATCGGGGTAGAGGTGGTCCGCGTCGAGCCCGCTCGGGTACGGGCGCAGTTCCAGCGGCAGTCCGTCCCCCGCGGGAACGTCACAGCCCCAGCCCGGGCCCGCGGCGTCCGACTCGAACCGGGCCTCGGCGGCGGCGAGTTGCCGCTCCTTGGCGGTCGGCTCGTGCACGGCGGCGGACCGGACGAAGGCCTCATCGAAGACCACGGTGGCGAACTCGTCGTCCGCACCACCGTGGTCGGCGCCGTCGGGGTACGGGAAGCCCCCCACATCCTCAGCCACGGATTCAGCGTATTACCGGCCGGGCGATTTGTCTGTGGCTCCCGGCAGTTGGTCCGTCACACATGTGACGGACACCCCTCACCCGGCGTTCAGCGGCCGTGCGCGTCCCCGCCCACGGTCTGCGCCGCCTCGCCCCTCACGTGCCCGTCACCAGTGACGATGTACTTGGTGCTGGTCAGCTCGGGCAGGCCCATCGGGCCGCGGGCGTGCAGCTTCTGGGTGGAGATGCCGATCTCCGCGCCGAAGCCGAACTCACCGCCGTCGGTGAAGCGGGTCGAGGCGTTGACGGCCACCGTGGTGGAGTCGACCAACCGGGTGAACCGGCGGGCGGCGGCCTGCGAGGTGGTGACGATCGCCTCGGTGTGGCCGGAGGACCAGCGGCGGATGTGCTCGACGGCGGCGTCCAGCGAGGGCACCACCGCGGCGGCCAGGTCCAGCGAGAGGTACTCGGCGCCCCAGTCCTCGTCGGTGGCCGGCACCACGGTGGCCGGGCCGCCCTCGGCGGCCTTCAGCACCGCCTCGTCACCGTGCACCGTCACCCCGGCGTCGGCGAGCGCCGCCAGCGCGAGCGGCAGGAAGGCGTCCGCGACGTCCTGGTGGACCAGCAGCGTCTCGGCCGCGTTGCAGACGCTGACCCGCTGCGCCTTGGAGTTCAGCAGGATGCCGACGGCCATCGCCAGGTCCGTCTCGGCGTCCACGTAGACGTGGCAGTTGCCGGTGCCGGTCTCGATCACCGGGACGGTGGAGCCCTCGACGACGGTGCGGATCAGCGAGGCGCCGCCGCGCGGGATCAGCACGTCCACGTGGCCGCGGGCGCGCATCAGCTCCCGCACCGAGTCCCGGCTCTCCCCCGGCACCAGCTGGACCGCGTCGGCGGGCAGCCCGGCCGCGGCGACGGCGTCGCGCACCACGGCGACCAGCGCGGTGTTGGAGCGGTAGGCGGAGGCGGAGCCGCGCAGCAGCACCGCGTTGCCGGACTTGAGGCAGAGCGCGGCGGCGTCCGCGGTGACGTTCGGGCGGGCCTCGTAGATGATGCCGACCACGCCGAGCGGCACCCGGACCTGCCGCACGTCCAGGCCGTTGGGCAGGGTGTAGCCGCGCACCACCTCGCCGACCGGGTCGGGCAGGCCGGCCACGTCGCGCACGTCGGAGGCGATCGCGGCGATCCGCTCCTCGGTCAGGGTCAGCCGGTCGATCACCGACTCGGCCGTGCCGGCCGCCCGGGCCCGCTCCACGTCCTCGGCGTTGGCCGCGACGATCTCGGCGCCGCGGGCCACCAGGGCGTCCGCGACCGCCAGCAGCGCGGCGTCCTTCGCGCCGCGCGGCAGCGGGGCGAGCACGGCGGCGGCCTCCCGGGCTCGGCGCGCTACGGCGAGGACGGGGCTGTCGGCGGTGGCGAGGTCGCTGGTCATGCCGCCAAGGGTAGCGACTGCACCCGCCCCGCCCGGGCGGTATTTCGCCCGGTGAGACGCCGCTCCGCCGGACCCGGCCCGACGATCCCCGGTCCGGCGGCCCGATGTCCCCGGCCCGACGGGGCCGCCCGGCCGACGGGGACGGCCCGGCACGGGGCGGCTCAGTACGGGTGCGGCTCAGTACGGGTGCGGCTCAGTACGGGTGCACGCCGCCCAGGTGCGGCGGCGGGTCGCCGAAGCCCTCCGCCACCCGTTTGTGGTACGTCGCCCGGTCGACCACCTCCAGCCCGACGATCTCCCAGGGCGGCAGGTTCGCGGTGACCTTGTGCTCGCCCCACAGCCGCAGCGCGATGGCCGCCGCGTCGTGGAGGTCCCGGGCCTGCTCCCAGTAGCGGATCTCCGCGTGGTCGGCCGCGTAGCGGGCGGTCAGGAAGAACGAGTGGTCGTGCGCCAGCTGCTCCAGTGAGGCGCGCAGCGAGGGCAGCGGGGTGACCTGCCCGGCCACGCTCAGCACCACGTGCCACAGCCGCGCCTGCTCGGGCACGGTGGGCGGCTGGGCCGCCCGGTCGCGTTCGGGCCGCATCCTGCGCACCCCGCCGGGCCTCTGCGGCGGCGGACCGGCCGGCTCGGCGGGGCCGTCGCCGCGCCCGCCGTCGATGCTGGTCAGCCGCCGGCCCGCCGTCCCTGCGGTCAGCGCTGCCTCGCGCCTGCGTTCCACCGGCGGCCTCCTGTTCGGCGATGTCCTGTCGTCCCCACCGGCCCCGTCGACCCTCGGCCGACCGGTACGGCTGCGCCCCTCCTCGCCCGTGGCCGGGCCGCTCCCGGTACGGAGCGGCCCGCCGTGCGCGCTGCGCCGATCGGCCGGGCGGCCGGTGCCGGCCCGCCGGGCCGGTCAGCCGCGCAGAACGACCAGGTCGTCGCGGTGGACGACCTCGCGCTCGTACGCGGCGCCGAACTCCTGGGCCAGGTCGCGGGTGGACCGGCCGAGCAGGCGGGGCAACTCCCTCGCATCAAAGTTGACCAGTCCGCGAGCCACGATGTGGCCGTTTTCGGCAAGAAGGTCCACCGGATCACCCGCGGCGAACTCCCCGTCGACCTTGGTGACCCCGGCCGGCAGCAGCGACGCCCCGCCGGAGACGACCGCCCGGACGGCACCCTCGTCCAGGTGCAGCGCCCCGCGCGGGCTGCTCGCGTGGGCCAGCCAGAGCATCCGGTCGGAGGTCCGGCTTCCGGTGCGCAGGAAGAGCGTGCCGGTGGGCCGGCCGGCCAGCGCGTCGGCGGCCTGGCTGGCGGCGGTGAGCACCACCGGGATGCCGGCGCCGGTGGCGATCCGGGCCGCCTCGACCTTGGTGACCATGCCGCCGGTGCCGACCCCGGCCTTGCCGGCGCTGCCGATCTCGATGCCGTCGAGGTCCTGCGGGCCGCGCACCTCGGCGATCCGGCTGGTGCCGGGGCGGGACGGGTCGCCGTCGTACAGGCCGTCCACGTCGGAGAGCAGCACCAGCAGGTCGGCGCGGACCAGGTGGGCGACCAGGGCGGCGAGCCGGTCGTTGTCGCCGAACTTGATTTCGGCGGTGGCGACGGTGTCGTTCTCGTTGACGATCGGCATCGCGCCCATCGCCAGCAGCTGGTCCAGGGTGCGGTAGGCGTTGCGGTAGTGGGCGCGCCGGCTGGCGTCCTCGGCGGTGAGCAGCACCTGGCCGACCCTGATCCCGTACCGGGCGAAGGAGGCGGTGTAGCGGGCGACCAGCAGGCCCTGGCCGACGCTGGCGGCGGCCTGCTGGCGGGCCAGGTCCTTGGGCCGCCCGTCCAGACCGAGCGGGGCCAGGCCGGCGGCGATCGCGCCGGAGGAGACCAGCACGACCTCCGGCGCCCCGGGGCGGCCGCGCAGCTTGGCGAGCGCGTCCACCAGGGCGTCGACGCGGTCGGCGTCCAGGCCGCCGGCCGCCGTGGTCAGGGAGGAGGAGCCGACCTTGACGACGATCCGCCGCGCGGTCAGCACCTCGTCCCGCAGAGAGTCCTCGCTCATCTCGCTGTACGCCCTTCCGGTGTGGTGCGGGTACGGCGGGGCCCGGGCCCGGCCGTCACCCCCGCAATCTACGCGATCGGCGCAGGTCACCCGCCGGGTGTTTCACCGGCTGGACCCGGCCTGGTCACGGGCCCGCCACAGCCCGTCCGGCAATCCGGATGACTGGTATGGTCCCTGACCGCAAGCCAGATCGGGGGACGGCTTCTTGCCCGCTGGACCCATGTCGTCATCGACCCTTCCTGTCACGACGGGCGGCGCCGCACTGGGCAAAGGCCGGCAACGGTCGCGGCCGTGCGCCCAGGAGAAATGCGCACCATGCGTTCGTACACAACCAAGCTGACCTTCGCCGCGCTCGCGGCGGCTACCGCCCTGTCGCTCGCGGCCTGCGGGCCGGACAACGCCGACCCGGCCGCCCCGGCGGGCGGCTCGACCGGCGCCGCTCCGGCCCCGACCAGCGGCGCTCCGGGCGCCGCCACCGGGGGTGCCGCCACCGGGGGCACCCCGACCGGCGGCGCGGCCGGCGGTTCGACCGCGGCCCCGTCGGGTGCGGCGTCCGGCGGCGCGGGCACCGCCGGTGCGGCGGGCGGCGGCGCCGCCGGCGGAGCCGTCCCGGCGGCCGCCAGCAGCGTGAAGGTCGGCCAGAGCGCCACCGTGGACTTCGCCGACAAGACCTCCAAGGTCGCCACCAAGCTGGAGATCACCGTCACCGGCGTCGAGGTCGGCTCGGTGCAGGACTTCACCGCCGCCAAGATCAGCATCGTCGGCCTGGAAGGCCGCACCCCGGTGTACGTGAGCTACACCATCAAGAACGTCGGGGACGCCAGCCTCTCCTTCACCGCCCCGGACTCGAAGTTCGTCGTCTTCGACACCGCGGGCAAGAAGGGGCTCAACGTCATGACCGCCGCCACCCCGCTGCCCAAGTGCACCGGCGCGAAGTTCCAGGGCGTGACCAAGGGCGCCGAGGCCAAGGGCTGCACCATCATCTCCATCCCCGGGAACACCCCGGCCGCGGTCGGCTACACCGACCTGGCCGACCCGCTGAAGCTCCAGGCCTCCTGGGCCAAGTGACGCCCGGTCACCGCTGAACACGCGGACGGCCCCCGCCACCTTCGACAGGTGACGGGGGCCGTCCGACAGGGGCCCTGGAGACAGGCCTCAGGACTCCGAGGCTCAGTTGTCCTCGTCGTCGTCGCCCTCGATGGCGGCCTGGCGGCCGCTGGAGAGCGCCTCGAAGGCGAGGAACTCGGACTCGGCCGCGTCCCGGCCCTTCTGCTTCTCGCGGCGGCGGTCGACCGCCGGGCGCGGGTTCTCGAAGCGGTGGTCCTCACCGCGACGGCCGAGCATCTCGGCACCGGCGGCCATGGTCGGCTCCCAGTCGAAGACGACGGCGTTCTCCTCGGGGCCGATGACGACGGTGTCGCCCTCGTGCGCCCCGATCTTCCACAGCTCCTGCTCGATCCCGAGGCGGGCCAGCCGGTCGGCGAGGTAGCCGACGGCCTCGTCGTTGCTGAAGTCGGTCTGGCGGACCCAGCGCTCCGGCTTGACGCCGCGGATGTGGTACGCGCCGTCCTCCTCGGTGATGGTGAAGCCGGCGTCGTCGACGGCCTTGGGCCGCAGCACGATCCGGGTCGACTCCTCGGCCGGCTTGGCGGCACGCGCCTCGGCGACGATCCCGGCCACGGCGAAGCTCAGCTCGCGCAGGCCCTTGCGGGAGGCGGCGGAGACCTCGAACACCCGGTAGCCGCGCTCCTCCAGGGAGGCGCGGGTCAGGTCGGCGATGTCCTGGCCGTCCGGGACGTCCACCTTGTTGAGCGCGACCAGGCGCGGGCGGTCGTCCAGGCCGCCGTACTCGGCGAGCTCGGCCTCGATGGTCTCCAGGTCGGTCAGCGGGTCGCGGCCGGGCTCCAGGGTGGCGCAGTCCAGCACGTGCACCAGCACCGAACAGCGCTCCACGTGGCGCAGGAACTCCAGGCCCAGGCCGCGGCCCTGGCTGGCGCCCGGGATCAGGCCGGGCACGTCGGCGATGGTGTAGACGGTGTCGCCCGCGGTGACCACCCCGAGGTTGGGGATCAGGGTGGTGAACGGGTAGTCCGCGATCTTCGGCTTGGCGGCGGAGAGCACCGAGATCAGCGAGGACTTGCCCGCGCTCGGGTAGCCGACCAGGGCCACGTCGGCGACGGACTTGAGCTCCATGACGATGTCACGGGCCTCACCGGGCTCGCCGAGCAGCGCGAAGCCGGGCGCCTTGCGGCGGGCCGAGGCCAGCGCGGCGTTGCCGAGGCCGCCGCGGCCGCCCTGGGCGGCGACGAAGCTGGTGCCGTGCCCGACCAGGTCGGCCAGCACGTTGCCGTTGCGGTCCAGCACCACGGTGCCGTCCGGCACCAGCAGGACGAGGTCCTCGCCGAGCGCGCCGGTGCGGTTGCCGCCCGCGCCCGGCTTGCCGTTGGTGGCCTTGCGCTTGGGCGAGTGGTGGTACTCCAGCAGGGTGGTGACCTGCGAGTCCACGGTGAGGATGACGCTGCCGCCCTCACCGCCGTTGCCGCCGTCCGGGCCGCCGAGCGGCTTGAACTTCTCGCGGTGCACGGAGGCGCAGCCGTGGCCCCCGTTACCCGCGGCGACATGAAGTTCGACGCGGTCCACGAAGGTGGTCATGGGTGTGCCTCCAGTGCGCGAGAGTCTGCTTACTACCTGCGTAAAGCGTGAAGGGTGGACCGGAGAATTCCGGCCCACCCTTCACTGTGAGTCTTGTCCGACCCGGTGGGTCTTCTCAGACTCGGGAGTCCGCGGGGACTCAGGCCTCGACGGCCACGATGTTGACGACCTTGCGGCCACGACGGGTGCCGAACTGCACCGCACCGGCGGTCAGCGCGAACAGGGTGTCGTCGCCACCGCGACCGACACCGGCACCCGGGTGGAAGTGGGTGCCGCGCTGGCGGACGAGGATCTCGCCGGCGGAGACGACCTGGCCACCGAAGCGCTTCACGCCGAGGCGCTGGGCGTTCGAGTCACGGCCGTTACGAGTAGAGCTTGCGCCCTTCTTGTGTGCCATTTTTCGCTATCCCCTTACTTGCTGACCGAGTCGATGCTCGTGATGCGCACCGCGGTGTGCTGCTGACGGTGACCCTGGCGACGGCGGTAGCCGGTCTTGTTCTTGTAACGCAGGATGACGATCTTGTCACCCTTGGTCTGGTCGACCACCTCGGCGTGAGCCTTCACGCCGGCCAGGACCCACGGGTCGGAGGTGACAGCGTCACCGTCGACGACGAGGATGGTCGAGAGCTCGACCGAGTCACCCGGCTTGGCCTCGATACGGTCGATCTCCAGCACGTCGCCCACGGCGACCTTGTGCTGGCGGCCGCCTGCGCGAACGATCGCGTACATGCGGTACCTGCTTTCCTTGCTCGGTCGGAACCCCCGACGCCAGCCACCTGGGTACGGACACAGGAGCCTCTCCCCGGCCCTCCGCGCGAACGCGGCGACCCGGGAAGGTGATGTGCTCGGGAGCATGGCGTAGACACGCCGATGGTCAAGAATACGGACCGGCCGCCCGGGGGGCAAACCGGCCCGTACGACCCGGGGCGGGATCACTCCCGCCCCGGGCGTGGGCACTACTCGGACGCCGTATCACCCTCGGCGGCCGCGGCCTTCTTGGCCGCCGCGCTCGTCCGCTTGGTGGCGGTCTTGCGGGCGGTGGTCTTCTTGGCCGCCGTGGTGGTCTTCTTGGCGGCGGTCTTCTTCGCGGCGGTCTTGCGGGCGGCCCGCTTCTTCGGCGCCGGCGCCTCCTCGGCCGGAGCCTCGTCGGCCTCGCCGGCCTCGCCGGCCTCGGCGGTCTCCGTGGCCTCCGCGGCCTCCGTGGCCTCGGGAGCCTCGGCGACGACCGCGGCCTCCGCGACCACGACCGGCTCACCCGGCGCCTCGGCGACGGCCTCGGCGGCGGCCTCCGCGACCGCCGGGGCGGCGGCCTCCAGGGCCGCCTCCAGCGCCGCCTCGGCCTTGGCCTGGAGCACCACGATCTCGGCGGTGTCCGGGGAACCCGCCGGAGCGGTCGCCTTGCGCACCGCGCGGCGACGCGGACGGCCCGCCGGAGCGGCGGCCGGGGCCTCGGCCACGGGGGCCTCGACGCCCGGCGCGGCCACCTCGGCCGGAGCCTCGACGCCCGGGACCTCCAGGGCCAGCTGGCCCTCGATCTCCTCGCGCACCGGCTCGGCGAACTCCTCCGCCGACTCGGACAGGATGGTCACCACGGGCTCGACGGCCTGCGGCTCCTCGTGGCCCGCGCCGCCCTTGCCGCGGCGACGGCGCTTGCCGCCGCCCGCACCGGCCTCGCCCGCCGCCACGGGGGCGTGGACGTGGGCACTCGGCTGCTCCATGTGGACGATCACGCCGCGGCCGTTGCAGTGCACGCACGGCTCGGAGAAGGACTCCAGCAGGCCCTGGCCGACCCGCTTGCGGGTCATCTGGACCAGGCCCAGCGAGGTGACCTCGGCCACCTGGTGCTTGGTCCGGTCCCGGCCCAGGCACTCCAGCAGGCGGCGCAGCACCAGGTCGCGGTTGGACTCCAGCACCATGTCGATGAAGTCGATCACGATGATGCCGCCGAGGTCGCGCAGCCGCAGCTGGCGCACGATCTCCTCGGCCGCCTCGATGTTGTTCCGGGTGACCGTCTCCTCCAGGTTGCCGCCCTGGCCGACGAACTTCCCGGTGTTGACGTCGATGACGACCATCGCCTCGGTGCGGTCGATCACCAGCGAACCGCCGCTCGGCAGCCAGACCTTGCGGTCCAGCGCCTTCATCAGCTGCTCGTCGATCCGGTAGGTGGCGAACACGTCCACCTCGGAGGTCCAGCGCTGGAGCCGCTCGGCGAGGTCCGGGGCCACGTTGGAGACGTACTCGTGGATGGTCTTCCACGCCTCGTCGCCGGAGACGATGACCTTGCTGAAGTCCTCGTTGAAGATGTCGCGGACGACCCGGACGGTCATGTCCGGCTCGCCGTACAGCAGCGCCGGGGCGTTGCCGGTCGCGGCCTTCTTCTGGATGTCCTCCCACTGCTGCTGGAGGCGCTGGACGTCGCGGGTCAGCTCCTCCTCGGAGGCGCCCTCGGCGGCGGTGCGCACGATGACGCCCGCGTCGTCCGGGACGATCTTCTTGAGGATCTGCTTCAGCCGGGCTCGCTCGTTCTCCGGGAGCTTGCGCGAGATGCCCGTCATCGAGCCCTCGGGCACGTACACCAGGTAGCGGCCGGGCAGCGAGATCTGGCTGGTCAGGCGGGCGCCCTTGTGGCCGATCGGGTCCTTGGAGACCTGCACCAGCACGGACTGGCCGGACTTCAGCACCGACTCGATCCGGCGCGGGCCGCCGTGGCCGCCCAGCGCGCCGAAGTTGACCTCACCGGCGTACAGCACCGCGTTGCGGCCCTTGCCGATGTCGACGAAGGCGGCCTCCATCGACGGCAGCACGTTCTGGACCTTGCCCAGGTAGACGTTGCCGACGTACGAGGTGGCCTGCTCCTTGTTGACGTAGTGCTCGACCAGCACGCCGTCCTCGAGGACGCCGATCTGGGTGCGCTGGCCGCTCTGGCGCACCACCATGACGCGCTCGACCGACTCGCGGCGGGCCAGGAACTCGGCCTCGGTGATGATCGGCACCCGGCGGCGGCCCAGCTCGCGGCCCTCGCGGCGGCGCTGCTTCTTGGCCTCCAGACGGGTCGAGCCCTTGATGGACTGCACCTCGTCCGGGTCGAAGGACGGCTCGGTGGAGCGGCGGCGCGGCTCGCGCACCTTCACCACCGTGCGGACGCCGTCCTCGGTGGTCTCGGCGGCCTCGACGGCGCCGGCCTCACCGCTGCGGCGACGGCGGCGACGGCGGCGGCGCGACGAGGACAGGCCGGCGGCCAGGTCGTCGTCCTCGTCGCCCTCGTCCTCGGCGACGGCCTCGGCCGACTCCTCGGCGACGGGCTGCTCGGCCTCGACGGCCTCGGCGGCCTCGAACTCCTCGGCCTCGCCACGACGGCGGCGGCGGCCACCCCGGCGGCGACGGCGCGACGGACGGCCGTCCTCCTCCCACTCGCCCTCGGTCTCCGGACCGGCGACGGGGGCCTCCACGGCGGGCGCCTCGGCGACCGGGGCCTCGACGACCGGCGCGGCCTCGACCGGGGCCTTCACGGGGGCCTTCGCCGGCGCCTTCGCCTGGGCCTTCGCCTGGGCGGCCGACTTGCGACGGGTCGGCTCGACCCGGGTACGGACCCGGCGGCGACGGCCGACACCGCTGTACTCGAACTCCTCGTCCTCCTCCGTGCGCTCGGCCACGGCCGGGGCCTCGGCCTGCACCGGGGCGGCGACGGGCTGCTGCGGCGCGGCCGCGGTGGCCGGCGCGGACGGCGCGACGAAGGGGGCCGGCTCCTGGAACACCGGCGCCTGGAAGACCGCGGTGGCCGGGCGCACAGCGCGGCGGCGCACCCGGTGGTGCGGCTCGGCGGGGGCCTCGGGGGCGGCGGCCTCGACGGCCTCCTCCTCGGGCTCCTCCGCGACGGCGGGCTCCTCGGCCTGCGGCGCCTCGGCGACGGGCTCCGCCACCGGGGCCTCGACGACCGGCGCGGCCTCGACCACGCGACGGCGGCGGGGGCGGCGGGCCGGAGCGGCCGGGGCCTCCTCGGCCACCGGCTCGGCGGCGGGGGCCTCGGGGGCGGCAGCCTCGACGACCGGCGTCTCGACGACCGGCGTCTCGGCCTCGGTCGTGGGAGCACCGGCGGGCGCCTCGGCGCGCTTGCGGGTGCGCCGGGCCCGGGCGGGCTTCTCGGCGACGGGCTCGGCAACGGGCTCGGCGACCTCGGCGACCTCGGTCTTCTCCGCCTTCTCGGTCTTGCCCGCCTTGGTGGCCCTGGTGGCCCTGGTGGCCTTCGCGGGCTTCTCGGCGGCGGGCTCGGCCGCCGGGGCCTGCGCCGCCTCCGGTGCGGTCACCACGATCGGGGTGGCCTCCGGCGCCCCGGCCGGGGCCTCGGCGCGCTTGCGGGTCCGGCGGGCCCGGACCGGCTTCTCGGCGGCGGGCTCGGCCGCCGGCTCGACGGCCGGAGCCGGGGTGGCAGCGGCGGTCGGCGCCTCGGCCGGCAGTACCGTCTCGGCCGCCTCGGCGGCCGCGCCCTGCGGGGTGCCCGCCGGGCGGGACACCGCGCGGCGACGACGGCGCGGCGGCGCGGCGGACGCGCCCTCGCCACCGGTCGCGGCGGTTTCGTTCTGGTCCGTGGCCGCAGTCTGCTGCGGATCGGTGTTATCGAGCATGCGGGTGGATCTCCCGTCAGGCCCCCGGGCTCCACATCCGGGCACGGCACGGCACCGCTGGGCGGCCGGCATCGCGACGATGCCCGGACCGGACCCTTTTGACGGTGCCGCCGCGCGGACGCGACGCCGCACAGGGGCTCGTAGTCTCGCTCGGCGCCCCGCGCTCGGCGGGGTGTCGAAAGTCTTCTGGTTCTGACCAGTCTTCTGAGGTTTTCCCAAGCTGCGCCGTCCCCCAACCCCGGGTGGCTCCCGGACGGGGTCCCGGGCCGGCCGACCTTCCTGGCCGGCAGGCCCCGGGTGGCAGGCCTGTGCTGCGACGACGCTCGCTCCCCTGGGGAGCCGCGGGAACCCTGGAGGACCGTCGGGCCCAGTGAGGCACTGGGCCCGGCCTCCCCCCGCTAGGCGGACGCGGTAGCGTGCGGCCCCACGGCCGGCTCCGAGCCGGCCGGGGCCGCCGCGCGGTCGAGCGCCAGCGGGTCGGTCACCGTGCCGGTCTCCTCGTCGAGCGGCCCCTGCGCCAGCCTGGTCACCTCTGCGGGGACCGGCGGCGCCAGGTCGGCCGTCGCACGGAGACCGGACAATACGTCGTCGGGTCGTACGGCGGGTGTGGCGTGTCGTACTACCAGGCGCAGTATCGCACAGGGACGGCCGGTCCGAACATCGCGGTCCGTTCCGGGCCCGGCGTCCGCACCGGCCTCGACCTGGGCCGGGACGGCTTCCAGCGCCGCCACCGCGCCCCGCGCGTCGAAGACCCGCAGGCCGTTCTTGGTGCGGCGCTCGACCTCGACCCGCTCGGCGGCGAGGAAGCGCGCGACCGCCTCGGCGGCCACGTCGGGCTCCACGCCGTCCAGTCGGAGCAGCCACTCGGAGGCCTCCAGGCGCTCCACGAAGTTCGGCGTCCGGACCTCGACCGCGTCGATCACGTCCAGGCCGGCCGGCAGCGACTCGTCCAGCTGCGCCCGCAGCTGCTCGGGGTCGCGGACCGCGGCCAGGCCGATCTCCAGGTACTCCGCCTCGCTCGCCACCCCGGTCGGGGCCGCGTTGGCGTAGGAGACCTTCGGGTGCGGGGTGAAGCCGGCCGAGTAGGCCATCGGAACGGCGGACCGGCGCAGGGCGCGCTCGAAGGCGCGCTGGAAGTCGCGGTGGCTGGTGAAGCGGAGCCGGCCGCGCTTGGTGTAGCGGAGACGAATCCGCTGCACCGTCGGCGCGGGCGGCGGACCGTCGGGCGTACGGCGTGCCAGGGTCGCTCAGTCCTTAGTCAGTTGTCCCCGTCCGGTGCGGCGTCTTCCCGCCACTGTCCGGACTCTGTCACCTCAAAGGGTACGCGCCCCGCGCTCCCCCTCGCTCCGCCCCTGGTCAGCCTCCGCTCCACCGCACGCCGCGACCCCCGGCCGGAACGTTCCGGCCGGGGGTCGCGGGAGGGGGGACGCGCTACTTGTTGACCACCGTCAGGGGGAGCATCTTCTTGCCGGTGGGGCCGATCTGGATATCGAGGCCGAGCTGGGGGCACACGCCGCAGTCGAAGCACGGGGTCCAGCGGCAGTCGTCGACCTCGACCTCCTCCAGGGCGTCCTGCCAGTCCTCCCAGAGCCAGTCCTTGTCGAGGCCGCTGTCCAGGTGGTCCCAGGGCAGCACCTCCTCGTAGGTGCGCTCGCGGGTGGTGTACCAGTCGACGTCGACGCCGGTGCCGGACAGGCCCTTGTCGGCGCAGGCCATCCAGCGGTCGTACGAGAAGTACTCGCGCCAGCCGTCGAAGCGGCCGCCGTCCTCGTAGACCGCGCGGATGATCGCGCCGACCCGGCGGTCGCCGCGGGAGAGCAGGCCCTCGACGATGCCCGGCTTGCCGTCGTGGTAGCGGTAGCCGATGTTCTTGCCGTACTTGCGGTCGCCGCGGATCGAGTCGCGCAGCTTGGCCAGGCGGGCGTCGGTGTCCTCGGCGGACAGCTGCGGGGCCCACTGGAACGGGGTGTGCGGCTTGGGCACGAACCCGCCGATGGAGACGGTGCAGCGGATGTCGTTCTGGCCGGTGACCTCGCGGCCCTTCTGGATGACGTTCTTCGCCATCTCGCCGATCTGGAGCACGTCCTCGTCGGTCTCGGTCGGCAGGCCGCACATGAAGTACAGCTTCACCTGGCGCCAGCCGTTGCCGTACGCGGTGGCGACGGTGCGGATCAGGTCCTCCTCCGACACCATCTTGTTGATCACCTTGCGCATGCGCTCGCTGCCGCCCTCGGGGGCGAAGGTGAGGCCCGAGCGGCGCCCGTTGCGGGACAGCTCGTTGGCGAGGTCGATGTTGAAGGCGTCGACGCGGGTGGACGGCAGCGACAGGCCGATCTTGTCCTCGGTGTAGCGGTCCGCCAGGCCCTTGGCGATGTCGCCGATCTCGGTGTGGTCGGCGCTGGACAGCGACAGCAGGCCGACCTCCTCGAAGCCGGTCGCCTTCAGCCCGCGCTCCACCATCTCGCCGATGCCGGTGATGCTTCGCTCCCGCACGGGGCGCGTGATCATGCCGGCCTGGCAGAAGCGGCAGCCGCGGGTGCAGCCGCGGAAGATCTCCACGGACATCCGCTCGTGCACCGTCTCCGCGAGCGGGACGAGCGGCTGCTTCGGGTACGGCCACTCGTCGAGGTCCATCACGGTGTGCTTGGACACCCGCCACGGCACGCCCGGGGCGTTCGGCACGACGCGGCCGATCCGGCCGTCGGCCAGGTACTCCACGTCGTAGAACTTCGGGACGTACACCCCGCCGGTGCGGGCCAGGCGCAGCAGCAGCTCGTCCCGGCCGCCCGGGCGGCCCTCGGCCTTCCAGGCGCGGATGATCTCCGTGATGTCGAGGACGGCCTGCTCGCCGTCGCCGACCACGGCGCAGTCGATGAAGTCGGCGATCGGCTCCGGGTTGAAGGCCGCGTGGCCGCCGGCCAGGACGATCGGGTCCTCGTCGGTGCGGGCCGCGGCCTCCAGCGGGATACCGGCCAGGTCGAGCGCCGTGAGCATGTTGGTGTAGCCGAGCTCGGTGGAGAACGACAGCCCGAACACGTCGAAGGCCTTCACCGGGCGGTGGGCGTCCACGGTGAACTGGGGGACGTCGTGCTCGCGCATCAGCGCCTCGAGGTCCGGCCAGACGCTGTAGGTGCGCTCGGCGAGCACGCCCTCGCGCTCGTTCAGCACCTCGTAGAGGATCATGACGCCCTGGTTGGGCAGGCCGACCTCGTAGGCGTCGGGGTACATCAGTGCCCAACGGACGTCGCAGGCGTCCCAGTCCTTGACGGTCGAGTTGAGCTCGCCGCCGACGTACTGGATCGGCTTCTGGACGTGCGGGAGGAGGGCCTCCAGGCGTGGGAAGACCGATTCGACAGTCATGTACTAGGAACCCTTACGACGTGATTCGGTGCCGCTGGCCGGCACGGGAGGGGTGACCCTCAAGGGTAGCCCAATCCGGGGAACGGGCCGTCTGCCCCGGATCACGGGCCCCGCGCGCTCCGGCGCCTCCCGGACGGCCGGTGTCCGCCCGTGCCCGCCGCCGCCCGCCGGCACCCGCCGGTGCCCGCCCCGGCACGCGCAGTGCGCGCCCGCCGGCCGGTGCCGTCCGCCGTTGACACGCCCGGAAGGGCCGTGCGGTACTGACAGGGCTCCGCCAAAGAGATCTGCCCCCCTTCCGGACAAGGAAGTTGAGTCGTACGCTCGGCCCTCTCGGTTTTCCGGCCGACGCGGCCCTCCCTCACCACGGGCCGCTCCGGCACGGCCCTGTCCGCCCCCGCCAGGCCCCGCCCCGGCTCCGCTCGGCCCCCGTCCCGGCCCGCGCGGTGCCCCCGCCCCGTTCCCGCCCCCGTCCCCCGCCCGCACGCCGTGCCCGGCGGCGCATCCGCACGCCCGCGCCCCGGCGGCCGTACGACCGGCGCTAGGAGAACCATGACCGACACCGGTCGGCGGATCCGCCCCCTCCGGCCCCTCGACAACCGGCCGGCCCGCTACCCCACGCCCGCCCAGGCCGAGTCCGCCGCCCGCCGGCTCGCCCTGCGGCACCCGGACCGCTGCCGGCTGCGCGAGGTGGGCCGCTCCCGGGCCGGACGCCCGCTGATGCTGCTCTCCGTGGACCGCGGGCCGCGCGCGGTGCTGGTGGTCGGCGGCCCGCACCCCAACGAGCCGATCGGCACCGCCGGGACCGTCCGGCTCGCCGAGGTGCTGCTGGACCGGCCCGCCTGCCCCGGCGTCTCCTGGCACCTGCTGCTCTGCCTCGACCCGGACGGTGCCGCGCTCAACGCCGGCTGGCTGGACGGCCCGCTCACCATGCGGCGCCACTACGAGCACTTCTTCCGCCCCTCCTTCGAGGAGCAGCCCGAACTGCTGCCCGCCCCCGGCTCCGGCCGCCCGCCGATGCCGGAGAGCCTGGCGCTGACCGGCCTGATCGACGAGCTGCGCCCCTTCCTCCAGTGCTCGCTGCACGGGGTGGACTTCGGCGGCGCGTTCGTCCAGCTCACCCGCCCGGTCCGGGGCCTGGCCCGGCGCTTCGCCCGCTCCGCGGAACGGGCCGGCGTCCCGCTCGACGTGGACTCCTACGACGCGATCGGCTGGGCCAGCCCGGACCCGGGCACCTATCTGATGCCGGCCCCGGGCACCGGGGGTTCCCGGGCCCTGCCGGACGAGCCCGAGCTGTCCACCTGGTCGTACGCGGCCCGGTACGGCGCGGTCAGCGCGGTGCTGGAGGTCCCGATGTGGGCCGTCGACGCGGTCGGCGACGCCCGTCCCCACCCGGCCGGGGCGCAGAACCTCGCCGCGGCCGCCCGCGACCTCACCGCGCGCGCCGAGGAGCTCGCCGCCCTGCTCCCGGGCGTCGCCGCGCACCAGTACGAGGCTTACGGCCACGAGGCGTTCGGCCCGCTGCTGCGCACCGTCGAGCTCAGCCTGGCGGCCGCCCCGCGGGTGGCCGAGGAGTGGCTGGAGCGCTGGGGCTCCGAGCCGCTCACCGCCTCCCGGGTGACCACCGCCGGCCTGGTCGCGGCCCGGGTGCCGCTGCGGGTCGCGTCGGTCCTGCTGCGGCTGCTCGCCGACGCCCGGGACCCCGCCGCCGAGGCCGCCCGGGACCGTGCCCGCGCCGTCGTCACCGACAGCCTCGACCGGCTGCGCCACCGCTTCGGCGCCCGCTGGGTCCCCGTCCAGGAGCAACTCGCCCACCAGACGCGGGCCGTCCTCACCACCGCCGACTGCCTGCTCCAGGACGCCCGGCCCGGTTGCGCCGGCCCGGTTCCGCCGGGCGGCCTCGCGCAGGGCGGCGGTACGCGGAACCCGCACCGCGGAATCCGCGTGCCCGGCGCGGGTGTTGGGGCGGGTGACGGGATGTGGGCGGCGGTGGCGGTGGAGGGTGGGGCGGGTGGCGGGGAATTCGGGGGAGGCCGGGGGACGCTCGGTGGCCGGGCGGGTGTTCTCGGTGCTGGAGGCGTTCGACGGGGAGCGGGAGTCGCTGCGGCTGGCCGAGATCGCGCGGCAGACCGGGCTGCCGGCGCCGACGGCGCTGCGGATGGTGCGTGAGCTGGTCGCCTGGGGCGCGCTGGAGCGGCAGCGGGACGGCGGGTACCGGCTGGGGCGGCGGCTGTGGGCGCTGGGGGCGTTGGCGCCGTGCCTGCGCCGCATCCGGGAGCTGGCGCAGCCGGCCCTGCGGGAGCTGCACGAGCGGACCGGGCAGACCGCGCTGGTGGCGGCGCTGGACGGCCGTTCGGCGCTGCTGCTGGACCGGCTGCCGAGTGCGGCGGCGCAGTCCTCGCCGTTCCAGGTGCGGGTGGGCGGGCGGATGGACCTGCACGCCACGGCGGTGGGCCGGGTGCTGCTGGCGCACGCGCCGGAGGCGCTGGTGCGGGAGGTGGCGGCGGGTCTGTCGGCGGCGGGCGCGCGGCACACCCGGTACACGGTGGTGGCGCCGGGCCGGCTGGGCCGGGAGCTGGCGGCGGTGCGGCGCGGGGGTGTGGGGTACGCGCGCCGGGAGATGCAGCCGGCGTACGGGGCGGTGGCGGTGCCGGTGTTCCATCCGGACGGTTCACTGCTGGCCGCGCTGGGACTGGTGGTGGCCTCGCCGGTGGATCCGGCCCGGTACGAGGGGCGGTTGCGCGAGGCGGGGGGGCTGATGGCGGCCGAGGTCGCGCGTTCGGTGGCCGCGGAGGGGGCGCACCCCGCCGGGTGACACGCCCCCGGAGGGGGTCTTCCCCCGGGTGACGCGCCCCGTCGGACGGCGTCTTCCACTGGGTGGAACGCCGCGGTGGCCAGGAACCGCCGGTAGCGGGCACCCTGGTGCGCGAAACGGGCGAACGCGCAGGCATCGGAGGCCGCAGTGCACAGCAGCGGTGGCAGGACACCGGCCGCGCGGGGCCTCGCCCCGTCGGCGGGTGGTCCGGGCAGCCGTGGCCGATGTCGCGCCCTCGACCGCGCCCGTGGCACCGGTGTGCCCGGCGCCCCCTGCCGCTCCTCGGCCCGCCGCACCTCGGCCTGACGCCCGGGCGAGGCCCGGCAGCGGATCCGACGCGGGATCCGATGCAGGATCCGCCCCTCCTCTCTCTCCTCTCCCCCTTCCCCCGCCGTGCGCGCCCGCGCCCGGCGGCGGTCCCGTACGCCCTCCACCGGCACCACCAAGGAGTCACCCATGCCCAGCAGACCCGTGCCCGCCGCCCGGCGCGTCCGCCGTCCGTTCACCGTCCCCTCGTCCGTGCCCGCCGCCGGTCTGGCGGCCGTCCTGCTCGCCGGCTGCTCCTCGGCGGGCCCGGCCGGGCCGGGGGCGGGCGCCGAGGGGGCCCCGGTGCGCGGCGGCACCCTGAAGTACGCGGTGGCGGTCGGCACGTCCTGCCTGGACCCGCACGTCAGCCCCGGCGACGTGACGGCGGTGATCCAGCGCAACGTCTTCGACTCGCTGGTGTACCTGGACGACAAGGGCGCCTTCCACCCGTGGCTGGCGAAGTCCTGGCAGATCTCGCCGGACGCCCGGACGTACACCTTCCAGCTGCGCGAGGGCGTCACCTTCCACGACGGCACGGTCTTCGACGCGGCCGCGGTGAAGGCCAACCTGGACCACGTCAAGGACCCGAGGACCAAGTCGCTGTACGCGGCCAGCCTGCTCGGCCCGTACACCGGGACGGAGGTGGTGGACCCGCACACCGTCCGGGTGTCCTTCGCCGAGCCGTACGTGCCGTTCCTGCAGGCGGTCGCCACCCCCTACCTGGGCATCGCCTCGCCGAAGTCGCTGGCGGAGAAGGCGGACCAGCTGTGCGCGGGCGGCGAGAACTCGGTGGGCACCGGGCCGTTCAAGGAGACCGAGTACGTCAAGAACGACCACGTCGAGTTCAAGCGCAACGACGCCTACGCCTGGGCCCCGGAGGGCGCCGCGAACCAGGGCGCGCCGTACCTGGACGGGCTGACGATCCGCTTCCTGCCCGAGGACTCGGTCCGCAGCGGCGCGCTGACCAGCCGCCAGGTGGACGCGGCCACGCTGCCGGTCACGGCGGTGCGCACGGTGCGGGCGGCCACCGGCATCGAGGTGAACCGCACGCAGAACCCCGGCGTGGTCTACTCGCTGTTCCTGAACACCACCCGGGGGGCGCTGCAGGACGAGCGGGTGCGCCGGGCCGTCCAGCGGTCGGTGGACGTGGACGCGCTGGTCAAGAGCATCTACTTCGGCGAGTACGAGCGCGCCTGGAGCCCGCTGAGCCCGACCACCCCGGCGGCGTACGAGGCCGGGCTGAAGGACGCGCTGCCGCACGACCCGGCGGCGGCGGGCCGGCTGCTGGACGAGGCCGGCTGGAGCGCCAGGGACGCGGACGGCTACCGGGTGAAGGACGGCAAGCGGCTGACCCTGCACTGGCCGTACATCGCCTCGCTGGTGCGCGACCAGCGCGACACCCTGGCGGCGGGCATCCAGGCGGACCTGAAGAAGGCCGGGGTCGAGCTGGTCCGCGACTCGATCGACAACGGCACCTACTTCAAGATCTACGCGAGCGGCGACTACGACCTGTGGGACAACTCCTGGGTGCGGGCCGACCCGGCGATCCTGGCGGGCTTCTACCTCTCCTCCAACACCCCGGCGGCCGGCGGCCAGAACGTGTCGCTCAGCAAGGACCCGGAGCTCGACGGCTGGCTGACGGCGGGCGCGGCGACCACCGATCCGGCCGCCCGCAAGGCCGACTACACCAAGGCCGAGCGGTGGGCGGTGGAGCACGGCACGGTGCTGCCGCTGTACGTGACCACCAATCTGATCGGGCACACCCAGCTCGTCCGGGGCCTGGCGTTCGACGCGAACGCGTGGCCGCAGTTCGCCGGTGTCTGGAAGAGCAAGTGACACGGGTCGCGCGCGCGGTGCTGCACCGGCTGGGCGGTGCGGTCCTGGTGCTCTGGGGCGCGGCCACCCTGGGGTTCCTGGCGCTGCACCTGGTGCCCGGCGACCCGGTGTCGACCCTGCTCGGCGGCTCGGTGACCACCGGTTCGGCGGCCGTCCGGGCCGAGATCACCCGGGAGTTCGGGCTGGACCGCCCGCTGTTCGAGCAGTACCTGACCTTCCTGGGCCGGCTGCTGGGCGGCGACCTCGGCCGCTCCTACCAGCAGCAGCAGCCGGTGAGCCGGATCATCGGCGAGCAGCTCGGCCCGACCGCGGGGCTCGCGCTGACGGCGTTCGGGCTGATCCTGGTGTTCGCCCTGGTGTCCGCGGTGACCACGGCCGGGCGGCGGCGGGCGGTGCGCGGCGCGGCCTCCGGGGCGGAGCTGCTGGCGATCTCCACCCCGCCGTTCTGGCTGGGGGTCCTGCTGCTCACGCTGTTCTCCTTCCACCTGCGGCTGTTCCCGGTCGCCGGGGCGGAGGGCTGGCAGTCGCTGGTGCTGCCGGCGGTGACCCTGGCGGTGCCGTTCGGCTCACTGCTCTCGCAGGTGCTGCGGGAGGGGCTGGAGTCGGCGCTGCACGAGCCGTTCGCACTGACCGCCCGTTCACGCGGGATCGGCCCACTGGCGCTGCGCGGCCGGCACGCGCTGCGGCACGCGCTGGTGCCGGCGGTCACGCTGGGCGGCTGGCTGGTGGGCGGGCTGCTGGGCGGGACGGTCCTGGTGGAGACGGTGTTCGCCCGGCCGGGTCTGGGCCGGGTCGCGCTGGACGCGGTCACCGGGCACGACCTGCCGGTGGTGATCGGGCTGATCCTGCTGTCCGCCGCGGTCTACCTGGTGGTGAACACCGCGGTGGACGCGCTCTACCTGCTGATCGACCCCCGGCTGCGCGGCGCCGGCCGGGTGCGGGAGGTGGCGGCATGACCGGCTCCGTCGCCCCCGGCCCCGTCGCCGACGCCGACGCCGCGCCGGCCGCCGGGCCCGCCGCCCGGGCGGTCCGCTCGGGCGGCGGGCGGGCGGCCCGGGTGCGGCCCGGGGTGCTGCTCGCCGCGCTGGTCCTGGCGGCGGCGGTGGTGGCCTGCGCCTGGCCCGCCCTGCTCGCGCACGCCGACCCGACGGCGGCCGACCCGGTCGCCGCGCTCACCCCGCCGGGGGCAGAACACTGGCTGGGCACCGACCAGTTGGGCCGGGACGTGTACGCCCGGGTGGTGCACGGCGCCCGGTACTCGCTGCTGATCGGGCTCGGCGCGACGGCGCTGTCGGTCCTGGCGGGTCTGCTGGTCGGCCTGCCGGCCGCGCTGTCCGGCCGGATCGGCGACCAGGTGGCGATGCGCGCGGTGGACATCCTCCTGGCACTGCCCGAACTGCTGCTCGCGCTGCTGGTGATCGCGGTGGTGGGTCCGGGCACCGGCAACGCGCTGCTGGCCATCGCGATCGCGGCCACTCCCGGGTTCGCCCGGCTGGTGCGCGGGCAGGCGATGGTGGTACGCGGCTCGGAGTACGTGCGTGCCGCGACGGCCCTGGGAGTACCCCGGGCGGCCGTGGTGCTGCGGCACGTGCTGCCGAACACCCTGGGGCCGCTGACGGTGCCCGCCACGCTGGCCGTCGGCACCGCCGTGGTCTCGGGTTCGGCGCTCAGCTTCCTCGGGCTCGGGCCCAAGGCGCCCGCCCCGGAGTGGGGGGCGATGCTCTCCCAGGGGCGCGACTTCCTGTCCACCGCCTGGTGGATCGCGGTGTTCCCGGGGGCCGCCATCACCGCGGTGGTGGTCGCGATCACCGTGCTCGGCCGTCAGTTGCACCGCCGCCTGGAAGGACGGACGTCATGAGCCCGATCGTCGAACTGGAGGGCCTGAGCGTCGAGTTCGGCCATGGCAGGCAGCGGACCGCGGCGGTGGCCGGGGTGTCGCTGTCGCTGTCGGCGGGCGAGTGCCTGGCGCTGGTCGGGGAGTCCGGCTCGGGCAAGAGCGTCACGGCCCGGACGCTGGTCGGACTGACCGCGCCCGGTGCCGCCGTCCGGGCCGAGCGCTTCCTGGTCGAGGGCCGGGACGCCGCCGCCTTCGGCGAGCGGGAGTGGCGCCGGGTGCGCGGGCGCACCGTCGCACTGGTGCTCCAGGACGCGCTGTCCGCGCTGGACCCGCTGCGCCGGGTGGGCACCGAGGTGGGCGAGCCCCTGCTCGCCCACCGGGTACTGCCGAAGGCCGAGGTGCCGGGCCGGGTCGAGGAGCTGCTGCGCGACGTCGGGGTTCCGGAGCCGGCCGAACGGGCCCGGCAGTACCCCCACCAGCTCTCCGGCGGGCTGCGCCAGCGGGCGCTGATCGCCTCCGCGCTGGCGGCGGGGCCGCGGGTGCTGGTCGCGGACGAGCCGACCACCGCGCTGGACGTCACGGTGCAGGCTCAAGTGCTCGATCTGCTCGGCGAGTTGAAGGCCGAGGGGACGGCCCTGCTGCTGATCAGCCACGACCTGGCGGTGGTGGCCCGGCTGGCGGACCGGATCGCGGTGATGAAGGACGGCCGGATCGTGGAGAGCGGACCGGCCGACCGGGTGCTGGGTGCGCCCGAGCACCCGTACACCCGGATGCTGCTGGCGGCCGCGCCCGATCCGGACCGACCGGGGCCGGCCCCGGCGGCCGGCGAGCAGGAACAGGGGCAGGCGCAGAAGCAGGAACAGGACCAGGACCAGGGGCGGGGGCGGGGGCGGGGGCAGGACCGGCTCCTCACCGCCAGGGGCCTGGTGAAGCGCTACCGCACCCCGGACGGCGGCCTGCGGGAGGCGGTCGCCGACGTGTCGTTCGCGCTCGCGCCCGGCGAGACCCTGGGCATCGTCGGCGAGTCCGGCTCCGGCAAGAGCACCACCGCCCAGCTGGTGATGGGCATGCTGACCCCGGACGCCGGAGAGGTGCTGCTGGACGGCCGCCCGTGGAGCGCGCTGCCCGAGCGCGAACGCCGTCCGGCCCGGGCCGCCGTGCAACTGGTCCACCAGGACCCGCTGGCCTCCTTCGATCCGCGCTTCACCGTCCGGCGGATCCTGGCCGAGGCGCTGGCGGTCGCCGGGGTGGCCCGCGGAGCGGCCCGGCGGGAGCGGGCGGTCGGGCTGCTGACCCAGGTGGGCCTCGGCGAGCAGCACCTGGAGCGGCGGCCGCGCTCACTGTCCGGCGGGCAGCGCCAGCGGGTGGCGATCGCCCGGGCGCTGGCCACCGGGCCGCGGCTGCTGGTCTGCGACGAGCCGGTGTCGGCGCTGGACGTCTCGGTGCAGGCGCAGGTGCTGGAGCTGCTGGCCCGGCTGCGGGCCGAGCTGGGCCTGGCGATGCTGTTCATCTCGCACGACCTCGCGGTGGTGCGCCGGGTGAGCGACCGGGTGCTGGTGATGAAGGACGGCCGGGCGGTCGAGTACGGCCCGGCCGAGCGGGTGTTCCGCTCCCCCGAGCACCCGTACACCCGGCAGCTGCTGGCGGCTGTGCCCCGGCTGCCCGCACGGACCGCGGCGGTCTGACGGGCCCCGGCACACGGCGGTGCCCCGGCGGGAACGTCCCGTCGGGGCACCGTCGTTCGGAGCCGGCCGTCAGCCCGGCAGGAACCGCCGGAGGATCGGCGCGGCCCGGTCGGCGAGGTCGTGCTCGCCGTCCGGGGTCGGGTGCAGCCCGTCCGCGTAGACCCGGTCGGCCTCGGCGACGGGCAGCACCTCGCGGCCGTCGACCAGGTGCAGCCGCCGGTCGCCGAGCCGCTGAAGCACCCGGACCGCCTCGCCGGTCAGCTCCCGGATGCCCTCCAGGGTGAGCCCGGCGGCGTTGACCGCCTTCTCCCGCTCCACCGAGGGCAGCGCGGCGATCACCGCGATCGGGGTGTCGGGGTGACCGTCGCGGACGGTCTCGACGAAGCCGCACACCGCCGAGCCCCAGCTGCGCGCGGTGAACACGCTGCGGATGTAGACGTTGGTGCCGATCTCCAGGGTGATCAGCTCGGCCGGGGTGTCCCGCAGGACGCGGGCGACCAGCGGGTCCAGGTACGCCTCCCCGGCGAAGCCGAGGTTGCGCAGCCGCCAGCCGTGCCGGACGGCCACCAGGGAGACCCAGCTCTCTGACGGACCGTGCGGGAACATCGCGTGGGTGAGCGAGCTGCCGTACGCGATCCAGCGCGGGCCGGTGCGTTCGAGCGGCTCCAGCACCCGGTGGCCGTGCAGCGAGAGCCGGCCGATCCAGGTGCGGCTGAGGTGCGGCAGCCAGATCTCCACCTCTGCCGGGCCGTTCGCGCCGGCGGGCAGCGGCAGGGTGAGCCGGTGGCGGCCGGGCACCGGGTGCCACCGGTGGGCGACGACGCCGTCCACCACCACGTCCAGCGGCGCGCTGCCGGGTTCGGCGTCCAGTTCCAGGACCAGTTCGACGGCGTCGGTGCGCAGGCCGAAGCGGGCGCCGGCCGGGAGCCGGGCGAGGCGGGCGAAGTCGGCGGAGAGGGTGGTCGCCACCCGGTCCAGCGGCAGGCGCAGCGGGATCCAGCGGTCCTCGTGCCGGGCCAGGCCGCTGATGCCGTCCCAGGAGAGCCGGGGGTCGTCCGGGGTGAGGTGTTCGACGGCGGTGGCGGCGGCGGGCCGGGTGGCGGTCACGCCCGGCCCTCCTGGAGGTCGGCGGCCAGGGCCTGCGCCTCGGCGGGCGCGGCCTCGGCGGGCGGCGCCTGCGCGGCGTCCCCGCCCTTCGGCGCGCCCAGCCCGAGGGCGGCGGCGACCAGCCCGACGGCCGAGAAGAGCGCGGCGACCAGGAAGGCCCAGTGGTACGCGGAGAGCGAGGGCGAGGCGCCGCCGACGCCGGTGAGCACCGCCGCGCCGACGGCGACGCCGATGCCGCCGCCGAGTTGGAGGGCGGCGGTGACCAGCGCGGTGGCCAGCCCCTGGTCCTCGTTCTTCACGCCGCCGACCGCGGCGATGTTGAAGGCGAGGAAGCTGGTGCCGTTGCCGAGCCCGTGCACGATCAGCGCGGGCAGCAGGACGCTCAGGTAGTTGCTGTCGGTGCCGGTGCGCAGGAACAGCAGGATGCCGCCGCCCTGGAGGAGCAGGCCGAGAACGGCCGCCGGGCGCAGCCCGGAGCGGTTGATCAACTTGGGCGCGAGGTTGACGGCGAGCAGGATCGCGGCGGCCATCGGGACGATCGCCAGGCCCGCCTGGAGGGCGCTGTAGCCGAGCACCTGCTGGAGGTAGAGCAGGGCGATGAACTGCCAGCCGATGGTGGCGCAGGCCCAGACCAGGCCGACGGTGTTGGCGGTGGACAGGGTGCGCGAGCGGAAGATCCGCAGCGGCAGCAGCGGGTCGGTGCGGCGCTGCTGGATGACCACAAAGACGACCAGCAGCACGACGGCGGCGATCAGCGAGCCGAGGGTGGCGGCGGAGCCCCAGCCGGCTTCGGGGGCGCGGACGAGTCCGAGGACGAGCAGCAGGACGCCGGCGGTGGCGGTGAGCGCGCCGGCCGCGTCGAAGCCGGGCCGTTCGCCGGTGCGCGCCTGGTCGGGGGCGACGGCGTAGTTGGTGACGGCGAGGACGAGCGAGGCGACGACGAAGGGGACGAAGAAGATGAGCCGCCAGTGCACTTCGGTCAGGACGCCGGAGAACACCAGGCCGGCCGCGTAGCCGCTGGCGCCGGTGAGGGAGAAGATGCCCATCGCGCGGGTGCGCTCGGGGCCCTCCTTGAACGTGGTGGTGATGATCGACATCGCCGCGGGGGCGATGAAGGCGGCGGCCACGCCCTTGATGACGCGGCTGACGACCAGCAGGGTGCCGTCGGAGACGAGCCCGCCGGCGAGGCTGACGAGGGCGAACACGGCGGTGGCCCAGAAGAAGAGCCGGCGCCGGCCGAAGAGGTCGGCGGCTCGGCCGCCGAGCAGCAGGAAGCCGCCGTAGGCGACGGCGTAGCCGGAGATGATCCACTGCAGCGTCTCCGGCCCGAGGCCGAGGTCCTGCTTGATCTCCGGCAGGGCGACGCCCATCAGGGAGACGTCCATCGAGTCGAGGAAGAGCTGGGCGCAGAGCACCAGGAGTGCCAACCCCTTGTGCGCGCCGAGGGTGCGGGGCGCCGTGTCCGGCATCGGCCCTCTCCCAATCCATCTGGCAGACAATCGTCTGCATCTCAATCAAGTGGGCTGAACGTAGCAGTCAAATCATCTAGCGTCAAACAATCTCTGCGCCACGCGACCCCCAACACCCCTTGCATCTGCGCGAGTTGACTTCCTATTGTTTGATAATTGCCGAACCTTAGAAATATCGGCCCTACCCACGGGGGAGTTGCCCACCCATGCCCGAATCCGTCAGACGTCCCCGCCTGCCCTCGCTCACCGGCGTCAGATTCCTGATCGTGGTCCCGGTCTTCGCCTTCCACGCGGACATGGAGAAGCCGTTCGGCGACGCGGGGGTCGCCGACGCCTACGCCTGGCTCGTCGCCAACGGCGCCTGGACCGCGATCAGCTGCTTCTTCGTCCTCAGCGGCTTCGTGATCACCTGGGGCTCGCGCCCCGACCACAGTGCCCGCGGCTTCTGGCGCCGCCGGGCCGCCAAGATCTACCCGCTGCACGTGCTCACCTGGGCCGCCGCGCTGGTGCTGCTCGCCGTGGCCGGCCACGCCGCGACCGCCCGCCAGGCCGTTCCCAACCTGTTCCTGGTGCACACCTGGAACCCGGACCGCGAGGTCTTCTCCAGCCTCAACGACGTCAGCTGGTCGATCTCCTGCGAGATCTTCTTCTACGCCGCCTTCCCGCTGCTGGTGCACTGGATCCGGAAGATCCGCCCCGAGCGGCTCTGGGCCTGGACCGCCGGGGTGATCGCCGCGGTCCTGCTCGTCCCGGCCGCCTCCGCCCTGCTGCCGGACCGTCCGCCGCTGCCCTTCGGCTCCGGCTCGGTGTGGCAGTTCTGGTTCGTCTATGTGTTCCCGCCGGTGCGGCTGCTGGAGTTCGTGCTGGGCATCCTGCTCGCCCGGATCGTCCTCACCGGCCGCCGGCTGCCGATCGGCGCCCTGCCCGCCGCCCTGCTCCTGATCCCGGCCCAGCTCCTGGCCAAGCAGCTGCCGTTCCTGTGGGGGCTGACCACCCCCGCGATCGTCCCGATCGCTCTGCTGCTGCCCGCGCTCGCCGCCCGGGACGTGGCCGGCCGGCGCTCCTTCCTCACCTCCCGGCCGCTGGTCACCCTCGGCAGCTGGACCTTCGCCTTCTACCTGGTCCACCGGCTGATCCTGGACCACGGCCACCGCGCCCTCGGCGCCGGACGGACCTTCGCCACCCCGGTCGCCGCCGCGCTGCTGCTCGGCGCGTTCGCCGCCGCCTGGCTGCTCGCCGGACTCCTGCACCGGTACGTCGAGCTCCCGGCCGTACGGCTGCTCGCCGCACCCCGCCGGCGCCGCACCGACGCCACGCCTCCGAGCCCCCCGAGCCCGTCGGCCGGTCCCCCGGCCGGCCCGGCACCCGCCCCCGACCCGGACACCGGCCGCCTGACCGAAGCCCCGACCACCTGATCCCGCACCCGCACCCGCACCACCACGACCGGAACCACGACCGCCCGACCACGACCCCAGCGATCCCACCGAGAGGCAGACCGATGACCGACCAGGACCTCACCGCCTACCCCCTTCCGCTCTCCCCCTACGGCGAGCCGCCCGCCGAGTTCGCCGAACTGCGCGCCAAGTGCCCGGTCAGCCGGGTCCGGCTGCCCAGCGGCGACCAGGCCTGGCTGGTCACCGGCTACGACGAGGTCGTCTCCGCGCTCTCCGACCAGCGGCTGTCCCGGGCCGCGCTGCGCGAGCCGGGCGCCGTGCGCACCGTCTCCGGCGAGGACTTCTCCGACAACCCGTACAACCTGCTCAACCAGGAGGGCCCCGACCACGCCCGGCTGCGCCGGCTGATCTCCCCCGCCTTCACCCCGCGCAAGGCCGAGCGCTGGCGCTCCCGGGTGGTCGAGATCGCCGACGAGCTCATCGACCGCCTGGTCGAAGGTCCCCGGCCGGCCGACCTGCACCACGACTTCGCCGCCGTGCTGCCGGTCTGGGTGATCTGCGAGATGGTCGGCGCCCCGGTCGAGGACCGCCCGCTGCTCCAGCAGTGGACCGACCGGCTGGTCTCCATCACCGCCCACACCCCCGAGGAGCGGCTCGCCGCCCGCCAGGAGTCCGCCGCGTACGTCGCCGGGCTGGTCGCCGAACGCCGCGCGAACCCCGGCGAGGACCTGCTCTCCACCCTCATCTCGGCCCGCGACGACGAGGACCGCCTCGACGAGCGCGAGCTGGTCTGGCTCGGCATCAACCTGCTGGTCGCCGGCCACGACACCACCGTCAGCGCGGTCTCCCGGGCGCTGTACCAGCTGCTGCGCCACCCTGACCAGTGGCGGCTGCTCACCGAGCGCCCCGACCTGCTGGACAACGCGACCGAGGAACTGCTGCGCTACGCCCCGCCGTCCGAGATCGGCTTCATGCGGGTCGCCACCGAGGACCTGGAGCTGGCCGGCACCCCGGTCGCCAAGGGCGAGGGCGTCATCCCGGTGATGCACGCGGCCGGCCGCGACATCCGCCGGGTGGACGACCCCGAGCGGCTCGACCTCACCCGCGCCGACCCCAAGCACGTCGCCTTCGGCCACGGCGCCCACTACTGCCCCGGCGCGGGCGTCGCCCGGATGGAGCTCCAGGTCGCCTTCGGCACCCTGGCCCGCCGGCTGCCCTCGCTGCGGCTCGCGGTGCCCGCCGAGGAGGTCGAGTGGCTCGGAGGCCTGCTGACACTGCGTCCGAAGGCGCTGCCCGTCGAGTGGTGACGGGGCTCGGCGGACGCCCCGGCGACCCGGTCCGACGGCCCGTCCGTTGGGCCGGGTCGCCGCCCGCCGCCCGGCCGTTGGGACGGGATCCGGTCCGTACCGACGCCCGAAGACGGAACACCTGTCCGATCCCGAGACTTGGGGCCAGCCGGTACCCCGCCCCCTCCGACCGGACCGCCCGCTCCGCCCAGGAACGAGGACCCATGCCCACCACGCCTCCCCTGGCCCTGACCGGCCACGACCTGACCCTCGCCGACATCGTCTCCGTCGCCCGGGCCCGCCCCGGCACCGCCGGACCGGTCCTCGCACCCGCCGCCACCGGGAGGATGGCCGCCTCCGTCGCCCTCAAGGAGGACTGGCTGGCACGCGGCATCCCGCTGTACGGCATCACCACCGGCTTCGGCGACTCCGTCGCGCGGCAGATCTCCGCCGACCGCGCCGCCGCGCTCCAGCGGAACCTGATCACCTACCACCTCAACGGCACCGGCCCGACCGCCGCGCCCGAGGTCGCCCGCGCCGTCCAGCTGATCCGCGCCAACTGCCTGGGGCGCGGCCCTTCCGCGATCCGGCCCGTCGTGGTCGACACCCTGCTGCGCCACCTGGCCGCCGACATCCTGCCGCTCATCCCCGAACGGGGATCGCTCGGCGCCAGCGGCGACCTGGTCCCGCTCTGCTACCTGGCGCACGCCCTGCTCGGCGAGGGCGAAGTGCTGCACCGCGGCCGGATCCGCCCGGCCGCCGAGGCGCTCGCCGAGGAGGGCATCGAACCGGTGGTGCTCGCCGCCAAGGAGGGCCTGGCGCTGATCAACGGCACCTCCTTCACCTCCGCCTTCGCCGTCCTCGCCGCCCACGACGCGGCCGAACTCGCCGCCGCCGCCGACATCGCCACCGCCCTCGCCGTGGAGGCGCTGCACGGCAACGCCTCGCACTTCCACCCGTTCCTGCACCACCAGAAGCCGCACCCCGGCCAGCGAGCCTCCGCCGCCGCGATCCGCGCCCTGCTCGACGGCTCCGAACTCGCCACCGACTACCGGGGCATCCTCGACCGCCAGGAACGCCTGGGCGACCGCGGATTCCTCACCCACGAGCACCGCATCCAGGACCCGTACTCGCTGCGCTGCGCCCCGCACGTCACCGGCGTGCTGCGGGACACCCTGGACTGGGTGCGGCCCTGGCTGGAGACCGAGGTCAACTCCTCCACCGACAACCCGCTGTTCGACACCGAGGAGGGCCTGCTGCACCACGGCGGCAACTTCTACGCCGGCCACGTCGGCCAGGCCATGGACGGCCTCAAGACCGCCGTCGCCAACACCGCCGACCTGCTCGACCGCCAGCTCGCCCTGCTGGTCGACCCCAAGTTCAGCCGCGGCCTGCCGCCCAACCTGATCGCCCCAGCCGCCGACACCGACGCCCACGCCGGGCTCCACCACGGCTTCAAGGGCATGCAGATCGCCGCCTCCGCGATCACCGCCGAGGCGCTCAAGACCGCCGTACCCGCCTCGCTGTTCTCCCGCTCCACCGAGGCGCACAACCAGGACAAGGTGAGCATGGGCACGATCGCCGCCCGCGACGCCCGTACGGTCGTCGAGCTCGCCCGCGAGGTCACCGCGATCCACCTGCTCGCCGTCGCCCAGGCGGTCGAGCTGCGCGGCCTGCGCAAGGCCTCGCCCACCCTCCAGAAGGTGCACGGACTGATCCGCGAGCAGGCCCCGTTCACCGACCGCGACCGGCGGATGGACGGCGACATCGCCGCCGTGGCCGGCCTGGTCCGGGACGGTTCGCTGCGCCGCGCCGCCGGGCTCCCGGAGCCCTTCGCCGCCTGAACCCCCGCCGTTCGCCGTCTCCCCCGCACGGCACGTCCCCGACCGTGACTCCCACAGCCCGAGGAGCTATCGAAGATGCTGCTACTGCGCGACCCCGCCCAACGCCAGGACGCCGCCGAGCGCCTGGACTCCCACACCGCCCTGATCCACCGCACCTGGCAGGGCCAGGACCCGGCCGAACGCTACGGCGCCGAGCTGGCCACCACGCTGGCCGCCGCCGTGCGCTCCCCGATGTACGCCGGCACCCTCGCCGGGGAACTCGCCGAGCGGCTGCGCTCGGACACCCCGCTGACCCCGGCCGAGGCCCTGGACGCCTTCGCCGCGCTGCCCTTCCTCGGCAAGAAGGAACTCGGCGGCCACGGCGCCGGCGCGTTCACCCGCCCGCTGTCGGAGTTCCTGCACTACTACGAGTCCTCCGGCACCACCGGCGACCCGGCCCCCGCCCCCAAGGCGGTGGACGACCTGCTGGTCAACACCCTCAACATCGGCGAGATGTGGGGCCGGCTGCTGCGGCCCGCCGACGTCGCCCTGATCCTCATCAACGCCCCCTTCGCGCCCGCCGCCTACCAGTTCGAGAAGGTGCTGGAGTACCTCGGGGTGATGTCCTTCCGCCCCTGGGTGGACAACATCACCGGCGACTACACCCGGGTGCTGCGACTGGTCTCCGAACTGAACGCCAACGTCTACGTCGGACCGCCGTCCCGGCTGCTGGAACTGGCCCAGTTCTCCCAACGGAACGGCCTGCCACTGCCCCGCTTCGACCGGCTGCTGCTGATGGCCGAACAGACCGGCCCCAGCTTCGTGCGCCACCTCGAACGGCTGACCGGCGGCACCGCCTACGTCGGCTCGTACGGCTCCTCCGAGACCGGCACCCTCGCCGTCACCTGCGAACACCGCCGGCTGCACCTGCAGTTGCAGAGCTACCTGCTGGAGATCGACGACGGCGACCGCACCACCGTGCTCGGCCCGGACACCGACCCGGTGCAGGGCGAGCTGATCGTCACCACCCTGGACATCCCCTCCCGCCCGCTGCTGCGCTACCGCACCGGCGACCTGGTCCGGATCGAGACCGACCCCTGCGGGTGCGGCATCCGGCTGCCCGTCCTGCGCACCCTCGGCCGGGCCCAGGACGTCCTGCTGCTCGCCGAGAACAACATCCGCCAGGACGACCTGGAGGAGGCGCTGTGGGCCGAGGCCCTGCCCGGCGCCTCGGTGTTCAACTACATGCTGGTGCTGCGCGGAAAGTCCCTCGTCTGCCTGGTCACCACCGACGGCACCCCGGACGGCTCCTGGTCGAAGGTGCTGGAGCAGCGCCTCGCCCCGCTGTTCGAGGAGTACACGGTGACCGTCCACCCGGTGGAGAAGCTGCCCCCGCTGGCCTCGCTCGGCCAGTACCTGGGCTGGAAGCTCTCCCGGGTCCTGGACCTCAACGAGGAGGCCAACTGGGGCCGGCTGCCCGCGCCGCTCACCTCACTGGTGCGCGAGTCGCTGGCCCAGGTCGCCCAGGCCACGGGGGTAGGGGCATGAGCGGAATCGCGGGGCTGGTGTCGCGCAGCGGGGATGTGCGCGAACAGGCCCGACTCGTCCAGGAGTTCACCGACACCCTGACCCACCGCGGCCCGCGCCGCGGCGGCACCTGGCTGGCCCGGCACGCCGGCCTCGGCCACCGCCAGTTCCACACCGGGCCCCGCAACGATGTGCCCCAGCCCTGGTTCCCGCCCGAGCTGGACCCGGCCCCGGCCGTCATCGCCTTCTCCGGCGAACTGCTCAACCCCGGACCGCTGCACACCGCGCTGACCGCCCGCGGCCACCGCATCCGCAACGGCTCGGACGCCGAACTCGTCCTGCGCGCCTACCTGGAGTGGGGCGCCGACGCCGCCGACCGACTGGTCGGCGGCTACGCGGCGGCGATCTGGGACGCCCGCACCGAGGAGCTGGTGCTGATCCGCGACCGGCTCGGCGTCGAGCCGCTCTACTGGGCCGAACTCCCGGACGGTTCACTGGCGTTCGGCTCCGAACCGAAGGCCCTGCTGGCCGCCGGGCTGCCCGCCGAGGTGGACGCGAACGGTCTGGTGGACGTCCTCACCGTCGCGCTCAAGCGCCCCGGCGACGCCGTCTACCGCGGCCTGCACGAGGTCCGTCCCGGGTGGCTGCTGGTCGCCGGTCCGAACGGCGTGCGCCACCGGCGCTACTGGGCCCCGGAGGCCGCCGAGCACACCGACGACGAGGCGACCACCGTCCGGCGGGTGCGCGCCCTGCTCGCCGACACGGTGCGCCGGCAGTCCGCCGACACCGGGGTCAAGCCCGGCGCCCTGCTCTCCGGCGGCCTGGACTCCAGCGCCATCGTCGGCCTGGCCGCGGCCGGCGGCGACAAGGTCGCCACCTACTCGGTCGACTTCGCGGGCAGCGAGACCGACTTCAGGGCGGACGCCCTGCACGTCAGCCGGGACGCCCCGTACGTCCGGGCGGTGGTCGACCACGTGGGCACCAGGCACACCGAGATCCTGCTGGACGCCCCCTCGCTGCTCGACCACCTGGGCGCCACCCTGCGCGCCCGCGACCTGCCCGGCGTCGGCGACCTCGACGTCTCGCTGCACCTGCTCTTCCGCGAGGTGCGCGGCCACGCCGAGGTGGTGCTCTCCGGCGAGGGCGCGGACGACGTCTTCGGCGGCTTCCCCTGGTTCACCGCCGAGGCCGACCGCCCGACCGCCAACTTCCCGTGGTCGGCCGGGATCACCGACCGCAGCGGGATGCTCTCCGCCGAGCTGCGCCGCCACCTGGACGTGGACGCCGAGGTGGCCGCCCGCTACGGCGAGGCGCTCGCCGAGGTCCCGCGGCTGGCGGGCGAGTCGGGCGCGGACCGCCGACTGCGCGAGGCCTTCCACCTCCAGCTCACCCGCTTCCTGCCCTTCCTCCTGGACCGCAAGGACCGGATGAGCTTCGCGGCGGGCCTGCTGGTCCGGCTGCCGTTCACCGACCACCGGCTGGTCGAGTACGTGTGGAACACCCCGTGGGCGCTCAAGCGGCTCGGCGGCCAGGAGAAGGGCCTGCTGCGGGAGGCGGTCGCCGATCTGCTGCCCACCGAGGTGGTGCGGCGGCAGAAGAGCGGTTTCCCGTTCGGGCAGAGTCCGGAGTACCTGGAGGCGGTCCGCGAGGCCGTCCGCGCCCTGCTCGCCGACCGCGACTCGCCCGCCCTTCCGCTGCTGAACACCGACGCGCTGCGCGCCCAGGTGGACGGCGGCGGCTGGCACACCGGCACCTTCACCCCGCCGCCCTGGCTGCCGCGCGCGCTGCTGCTGGACGCCTGGCTGCGGACGTACGGCGTCCGCGTGGTGCTCTGACCCTCCGACCGCACCGCACGCGCCGCCCGTACCCCCGATCCACCGGGGTACGGGCGGCGCCGCGTTCGCCCCGGACGCGCCCCCGGACGCGCCCCCGGACAGGACCCTGGACACGCCCCGGCGGAACGCCGACGGGCCGGCCGCCCCCGCAGGGGTGACCGGCCCGTCGGCGTGCGCGGGTGCGTCAGGCCCGCTTCCCCCAGGCGGTGAAGACCGCGAGGGAGAGGTCCCGGAACTGCGGGTCGGCGAGCTCCCGGTACGCCGCCTCGAAGTCCTCCTCGGTGGCGAGCCCGGCGGCCACCACGGCCGGCCGGGTCTGCTCCAGGGTGAGCCGCCACCACTCGGCCTCGTCGTCCCCGCCGGCGATCAGCTGGAAGCGCGCGTCGTGGCCGAGGCCGCTCAGCCCCTTGCCCTCCAGCGGCACCGGCAGGCTGCGCGCCCATTCGGTGTCGGTGCCCACCGCGGTCTCCAGGTGGCGGCGGAAGGCCCGCAGCACGGTCCGGTAGCCGGGGTGCGGCGAGTCCTTGATCGGGAAGAAGGCCGGCTCCTCCAGCACCAGCGTCCCGCCCGGGGCCAGCCACTGGACCAGCCGCTCCACCGCCTTCTCCGGGTCGGGCAGGTGGATCACCACGTACCGGGCGTGGATGAAGTCGAAGGAGGCGGGCGGGAAGTCGTCGGTGTAGACGTCGTGGCGCAGCACCCGCACGCCGTCGGCGGCGAGTTCGTCCAGGAAGGTGGTGTCGAGGTCGGTCACGGTGACCTCGGCGCCCTGCTCGGCCAGCCAGCGGGCGACCGAGCCGCCGCCCCCGCCGACCTCCAGCACCCGATGCCCGGCCCGCAGGCCGAGCCCCCGGAAGCGGCTGCGGGTGTGCTCGTCCAGGACGGACTCCAGCAGCCGCAGCCGGTGCAGTTCGGTGTCCACGGCGTGGCTGAACACCCCGTCGCGGTAGCGCTCCTCCTTCCACTCCCAGCGTTCGCCGGTGGCCCCGGCGAAGACGGACTCCGAGTCGGTCTGTACGGTCATGGGCTTCTCCTGTGATCGCGGTCGAGCGTGCGGACGGACGTGCGGACGGACGTGCGGACGGACGTGCGGACGGGGGTCAGAGGAAGGCGAGGACGCGGACCGGGCCGCCGGTCCCGCCGAGGTGCTTGGGCGCGCCGACCACGGCGACCGCACCGAGGTCGGGCACGGTGTCGAGCCCGGCGAGGCACTCGATGGCGTACTTGCCGGCCGGCAGCAGCACCCGGTGGGTGTCCGGGTCGGCCGGGCGGGTGCCGGGGTCGAGGCTGATCGAGTCGGTGCCGACGCCCACCACCGTGCGCTCGGCGACCAGGAAGTGCGCGGCCTCCACCGAGATCCCGGGGAAGCGGTAGAGCCCTTCCGCGGGGTCGAGGTTGAGGAAGGCGCCGGGGGTGTCGATCCGGTGCGCCCAGTCGTTGTCGACGGCGAGCAGCGCGCCGTCGGGGATGCGGCCGTTGCGGCTCTCCCACGCCAGCAGGTCGTCGACGGTCAGTTCGGTGACGTGGTCGCGGGCGGCGCGCTCGCCGATCCGGACCACGGCCAGCGGTGCGACCAGGGTGTCGGCCGGGATCTGGTGGGTGGCCAGGCCGTCGTCGTCGAAGTGCGAGGGCGCGTCGAGGTGGGTGCCGATGTGCTCGTTGTAGGTGAGCTCGAAGGCGTTGTACTCGTGCTCGGCGAGGTTGGCGAGCCGCTTGATCTCCATCGGCTTGACGTACAGCTCGAACACCGGCCAGTCCGGGCCGACCACGTGGGTGAGGTCCCGGACGGCCCCGCGCGGCAGGCTGATCGGGGCTCTGGCCCGGAGCGGTGCCGAGACCTCGGCGGGCCCGGCGGCGACGGGCCCGGTGGCGGTGTGGCCGGTGGCGCCGGCCACCGTTTCCGGTGAGCACATGGAATTCCCCTTCCTTGAGAACGTCTACGGAAAAACAATCTCCTGAACGCGTTATGCTGATGACCCCGCCCGCAGAAGGAGTTCCGATGGCCACCGCCCCGCGGACGCCCCGCCTCGCCTCGCCCAGCCGGACGGACGACGGGGGCGAGCGCCGGCAGTACTTCGCGACGCTCACCCGGGAGCGCCCGGACATCGCGCTCTGCCGGGCCACCACCGTGGTCGCCCGGGCCATCGACGAGGAGCTGACCGGCGCCCGGCTGACGGTGGCCCAGCACCTGGTACTGAAGATGCTGGACGCGGTCGGGGCCTGCTCCCAGCAGGAGTTGAGCGAGCAGCTGCGGATCGACCGCAGCGTGATGGTCGGCTGCATCGACGGCCTGGAGAGCTCCGGACTGGTCGTCCGTGAACGCCACCCGCGCGACCGCCGCGCCTACGCCGTCACCATGACCGAGGTCGGTTCGCGGGCCCTGGCCGAGGCGGAGGCGGACATCGCCCCGATGATGGACCGGGTGTTCGCCGCACTCACCGCGGAGGAGCGGGACACGCTGATCCGGCTGACCCGCAAGCTCCTCGCCGTCCAGCCGGGCGGGTGAGCCCCGGAGCGGGGCGGGCGGACCCGTTATCCGACCAGCGCCTGGTTGACCAACTGCCGCAGGCGTCCGTGCAGTTGGTGCGCACTGGAGGGCATCAGCTGGGTCAGGAACAGCACCGTCAGCCGCTCCGCCGGGTCCACCCAGAAGATGGTGGACGCGGCGCTGTGCCAGCCGTACTCCCCGGCGCTGGCCGGCACCCCGGCGACGGCCGGGTCCTGCACCACCGCGAAGCCGAGCCCGAAGCCGACCCCGGCGGTGGGCATCTCGGAGAACACCGGCCGCCCGACGCTCTTCAGGTCTCCGCCGCCGGGCAGGTGGTTGCGCAGCGCGTGCCGCAGGGTGTGCCGGCCGAGCACCCGTACGCCCTGGTACTCGCCCTCGCCGAGCAGCATCTGGCTGAACCGGTGGTAGTCGGCGAGCGTGGTGACCAGTCCGGAACTGCCGGAGAGGCAGTGCGGCTCGCGCAGCACGTCACCGCCGAAGGCGTCGTTGCGGACGGCCTTCCCGCTCGCCGGGTCGACGACGTAGAAGCCGGCCAGCCGGTCGGCCTTGTCGGCGGGGACGTGGAAGCCGGTGTCCGCCATGCCGAGCGGGCCGAGCACCCGCTCGGCCAGGAACTCGTCCAGCCGCCTGCCGGAGGCGACCTCGATCACCCGCCCGAGCACGTCGCTGGAGGCGCCGTAGTTCCAGGCGGTGCCGGGCTCGAAGAGCAGCGGGAAGGAGGCCCACTTGGTGACGCACTGGGCGAGGTCGAGGCCGGGCGCGGTGGTCCACTCGAAGCCGTTGGCGGTGTAGATCTCGTCCACCGGGTGCGCCCGGTGGAAGCCGTAGGTCAGGCCGGAGGTGTGGGTGAGCAGGTGCACGATCCGGATCGGCTCGGCGGCGGGGACGGTGACCGGCCGGGAGGCCGGCCCGCGCTGGTAGACCCGGACGTCGGCGAACTCCGGCAGGTAGCGGGAGACCGGGTCCTGGAGGCCGATCGCGCCCTCCTCCAGCAGCACCAGCGCGGCCACCGAGGTGACCGGCTTGGTCATCGACCAGGACCGGTAGATGGTGTCCGGGGTCTGCGGCAGGCCCTTCTCGACGTCGCGGTGCCCGTATCCGGCAAGGTGGGCGACCTTCCCGCCGCGGGTCACGGCGAGCTGCCAGCCGGGCAGCCGGCCGTCGTCCACGTAGGCCCGGAGGTAGGAGTCGATCCGGCGCAGCCGCTCGGGGTCCAGCCCGACCTCGGCCGGTTCGACTTCGACTTTGATCTGCGACATGGCGTCCTCTCGCGGTCGAGCGCTCTCGTCATGTTTCGAATGTTCGAAGATAGTGGAAGCATAGAAAGAATCAACTCGGCACACAAGAGCGGAACTTGAGATCCTGTCCGGTCCACCCACTGGACTTCGAATGTTGCGCAAGCTTCGAACCATTAATAGGATCCCGAAGGATCCGCACCCCTTCCGACCCGACCGGAGCTGGAGCCCCGCCCATGCCGCCCCTCACGCTTTCCATCGACGAACTCCTCACCACCACCCGGGCGGTGCGCAAGCGGCTCGACCTCACCCGCCCGGTCGAACGCGAGCTGATCGAGGAGTGCCTGGCCCTGGCCACCCAGGCCCCTACCGGCCGCAACCGCCAACGGTGGGACTTCATGATCGTCACCGATCCCGCCAAGCGCTCCGCGATCGCCGACCTCTACCGGCTCGGCCTGGTCCGCCCCCGCCAGCAGGTGGTCGGCACCGGCGTGGACCGCACCGTCGGCGACCAGCTGCGCCGGCTCCGGCTCGCCGAGAGCGCCCAGCACCTCTTCGACCACCTGCACGAGGTCCCGGTCCTGGTGATCCCCTGCGTCCGGATCGAGGGCCGGCACGAGGTCGACTCCTTCGTCGGCCAGGCCAACACCTGGGGCTCGATCATCCCGGCCACCTGGCAGTTCATGCTCGCCGCCCGCTCCCGCGGCCTCGGCACCGCCTGGACCACCCCGCACCTGCACTACGAGCGCGAGGCCGCCGAGATCCTCGGCATCCCCTACGAGACCGTCCTGCAGGCCGCGCTGATCCCGCTGGCCCACACCATCGGCACCGACTTCCGCCCCGGCCCCCGGGTCGGCACCGAGCAGATCGCCCACTGGGACGCCTGGTAGTCCCCCTGGTGGCACCGCACCCACCAGGAAGTTCTTGACCATCGATCAGGCCGATCTTTAGGATGGCTTCCATGTTCCGGGAACGTCGAGTCAACGGCCTTGCTGCCGCAGCGACTTCCGACTGCGCGACGCACCGCTGCCGCTGTCGCCCCTGAACTCTCCTCCCGCGTCCGCGCACCGACCGCGCACCGACTCGACGCCGGAAAGAAATCTCCTCTCATCATCACGATTCCGCCCCCGCGGTGGTGCCCCCACGCACCCCGCCGATTCCGGCTGCCCGGAGTCCCGGAATCTCGACGGCAAGGAGAACGAACATGAGCCTGTCCCTCTACCGCCCCGCCGACCCCGCCGATCCCACCGGCCCCACCGTCCGCGTGCTCATCTGCGCCGCCTCACCGCTGCTGCGCACCGGGCTGCGCACCATCCTGCAGCGCTCACCCGGGCTGCAGCCCCTGACCGAGCTCTCCAGCACCGCCAGGATCGCCCAGGCCTGCGCCGCCAAACGCCCGGACGTGGTCGTCATCGACGCCGACATGCCCGGCATGGAGGCCTGCGAGGTCAAGAAGCTCACCTCCGACCGGGAGACCGGGCAGCCCGGCGTCATCCTGCTGGTCCGCCCCGGCGACCCGGACCGGATGCTCGACTACCTCAGAGCCGGCGCCCGCGGCCTGGTCCTGCGCGACGGGCCCGAGTCCGACATGGTGCACGCGGTCCGCGCGGTCGCCGCCGGGAACGCGCTGATCTCCCCGCCGATCACCGCCGAGGTGGTCACCGAGATGGCCCGCCGGCTGCCCGGGCCTCCGCTGCACACCCCACCGCTGCTCCATCTGCTCACCCCGCGCGAACAGGAGGTGCTCACCCTGATCGCGGGCGGGCTGTCCAACGCCGAGATGGCCACCGAGCTCCACCTCAGCGAGAAGACCGTCAAGTTCCACGTCTCCAACGTGCTCGGCAAGCTGCGCGTGCGCAGCCGGGCCCAGGCCATGGTCTACGCCCGGTCGGGACACCGGGCGGCCGGATAGGGGTCGCGCGGCGTCACGTCTGCGGGGCCAGGGCCCGCAGCGTGTCGCGCATCCCCTCCGGCCCGGGGCCGAACTCCGGCACCGGCAGCACCGCCAGCAGCGGCGTGTCCACCCCCGCCGCCGCGAACTGCGCGACCCGCTCCCGGCACTCCCCCGGGGAGCCGTGGATCAGCAGCGCGTCGATCAGGTGCTCGGGCACCGCCTCGCACGCGCCGTGGAAGTCGCCCGCCGCCCACGCGGCGTGCGAGGCGGCCAGCTCCTCGCCGCGCCCCAGCCAGTCGTGGAAGCCGCCGTACGTCCGGGCGTTGAGGATCGGCCCGAGCAACTGCCGCCCCTGCCACCGGGCGTGGTCGCGGTCCTTGGTCGGGCAGACGAACAGCCGGGCCACCACCTCCTTGGCGCGGCCCTCCTCACCCATCGCCTCCCGCACCCGCGGTACGTCCGCGACCGCCAGGAAGTTGGTCACCAGCCCGTCCGCCTCCCGGCCGGCCAGCCGCAGCATCTGCGGGCCGAGCGCGCCCATCATCACCGGCGGCACCGGGTCGGGCCGCAGCGCCGGGGTGTACCCCTCGATGGTGAAGGACTCGAACGCGCCCCGTACCGTCCGGCCGGCCAGCGCGTGCTTCAGGAACCGCACGGTGTCCCGGACCTGACGGTACGGATGCTCGAACGGGATGCCGTTGATCCGGGTGACGAACGGCGGGCCGGAGGAGCCGACGCCCACCACCACCCGGCCGGGAGCGGCCTCGGCCAGCGAGGCGACCGTCATGGCGAGCAGCGCCGGCCCTCGGGTCTGCACCGGCACCACCCCCGTGCCCAGCCGCAGCGCGGGCGCCCAGGCCGCGGCGAGCGCCAGCGGGGTGAAGCCGTCGTAGCCCGCCGCCTCCCCGGTCCACACGTCGGTGTAGCCCAGGTCGGGCAGTTCCTCGACCAGTGCGCGGTGGCGGTGCAGCGGGACGCCGCGCAACGGGAGCGTCAGACCGTAGCGGCCCACGGGCACCTCCCGGCGGTTCGCTCGCGGCGTTCACTCATCGGGTGTCCTTCCGCGGGAACGGCGGTGCGGGCCGGCCCCATTGCCTAAGATTGGATAGTACGCCAAAGTTCGAACAATCCATCGCACGACCAGGACGACCAAGGAGCCGCCATGCGGACCCCGAGCCACCCGGCCACCGACTCCATCCAGCTCGCCGGCATCTTCCACGCCCTCAGCGACCCGGCCCGACTCTCCATCGTGACGGGCCTGTCCGAGGTCGACGAGCAATGTTGCAGCGACCTGGACGTTCCCCTGTCCAAGTCGACCCTCTCGCACCACCTCAAGGTGCTGCGCGAGGCCGGCGTCACCACCACCCGGGTCGAGGGCACCCGCCGGCTGATGTCGCTGCGCCGGGACGACCTCGATCTGCGCTTCCCCGGCCTGCTGGACGCCGTCCTGGACGCCGCGACCCGTGAGCCCGCCGGCGCCCACTGATTCTCCCCGACACTCCCGGGGCGGCTCTTCGGCCGTACGACCGGTCTGTGCCCCGGCCTTTGGACCTGAATCGGCCCCGCCCGGCCCCACCGGGCGCGCCGGTGCACCAGGCTTGCCGCGTCCCTGCCGTCCGCAGCCCGCCCTGGAGGCCGCCGTGCCCGCCGACACCCGCGCCCACGAGACCGCCGCCCACGCCGCCCACGCTCACGACACCCCCGCTCACGAGGCCGCCGCCCGCGCCGCCCTCGACGCCTTCCTCGACGCCCTCAACAGCCGCGACCTGACGGCCTGGGCGCGGACCCTGCACTACCCGCACGTCCGGGTGCACGAGGGCGAGGTGACGGTCTGGGAGGACGAGGCCGGCTACGTCGAGCGGTCCGCCCCCGAGCTGGACCTGCTGGTCGCCTCCGGCTGGGCCCGCAGCGGCTGGGAGAGCGTCGAGCTGAGCCAGTCCTCCCCCGACCAGGTGCACGCCCTGGTCCGCTTCGCCCGCTACGACGCGGCCGGGGAGCGCACCGGCTCCTTCGACTCGGTCTACGTGCTCACCCGGCGCTCCGAGCGCTGGGGCGTGCTCGCCCGGATCGGCTTCCCGGCCGCCTGACCGCGGCGCCCCCGGCCGCGGGAACGCCCCGGACACGACGGCGGGGCCGGCCCGGGAAGTCCCCGGCCGGCCCCGCCGCGACGCGCGCTCAGGCCGCTATCGGCCGCTGGCTGCGCACCGCCTGGAGCAGCCCGATGGCCGTCCAGTTCGCGAACATCGAGGAGCCGCCGTACGAGACGAACGGCAGCGGGATGCCCGCGACCGGCATGATGCCCAGGCACATCCCTATGTTCTCGAAGGCCTGGAAGGACAGCCAGGCGATGACCCCGGCCGCCACGATCGTCCCGTACAGGTCGGTCGCCTGCCGGGCGATCCGGCAGGCCCGCCAGAGGATCACGCCGACCAGCGCGATGATCGCCAGCGCCCCGACGAAGCCCAGCTCCTCGCCGGCCACGGTGAACACGAAGTCGGTCTGCTGCTCCGGCACGAACTGCCCGACGGTCTGGGTGCCGTGGAACAGCCCCTTGCCGGTCAGCCCGCCCGAGCCGATCGCGATCCGGGCCTGCGCGGTGTTGTAGCCGACGCCGTTCGGGTCCAGCTGCGGGTTCGCGAAGGCGGCGAAGCGGTCGATCTGGTACTGGCTCAGCAGTCCGAACTTCCAGATCGCCACGCACCCGGCGGTGCCCGCCACCAGCAGGCCGAGCACCCAGCGGTTCGCCGCGCCCGAGCCGAGCAGGATGCCCAGCACGATCGCGGCCATCACCATCACCGAGCCGGCGTCCGGCATCAGCAGCACTATGCCCATCGGCAGCCCGGCCCAGAGCAGTCCCCGGAACACCGCCCGGTGCGAGGGGAACTCCCGCTCCCCCGCGTCCACCTGGTCCGACAGCACGACCGCCATCGCCAGCACGATCGCGAGCTTCGCGAACTCGGCCGGCTGGATCGAGAAGCCGCCGCCGAGCTGGATCCACGAGTGCGCGCCGTTGATGGTCGAGCCCAGTGGGCTGAGCGTCGCCAGCAGCATCAGGAGTACGCCGACGTACAGGAACGGCACGATCGTGCGGAAGCGCCGGCTCCCTATCGCTATCACCACGGAGCACAGCACCAGCCCGACCACGAAGTTGGTCAGGTGCCGGTACAGGAAGTACTGCGGGTCCCCGTGGGTGAGCGAGTCGCGCCCGCGGGTGGCCGACCAGACCAGCAGCGAACTGCCGGCCGAGAGGGCCAGCGCGGCCAGCAGCAGTATCCAGTCCAGCCGCCAGAGCGGGGAGTCCTTGGCCAGGGCCTTGGAGACCCCGCTGCGCTGCGGCGCCAGCCGCAGCTGCCGGTACGAGCCGTAGGAGGTCATGCCCGTCCCCTTCCCGGTCCGCGCGTGGGTTCGAGCGCGGCGTAGGCCGCGGTGTACGACGCCGGACGGTCGGCCGGAGGCGCCTGGTCGAGGAAGGCCGTCGCCGGGGCCGGCTGCGCGGCGGCCTCGGCGAGCAGCGCCGGAGCCGGTGCGGCGGCCGGCGCCGCATCGGCGCCGTAGGAGACCGGCTTGATGATCGCGGTGCCGTCCGGGTTGAACTTCGGCAGCTCGGCCTGCGGCGCGGGCAGCAGCGCCTTGCCGGTGTCGATGCCGCCCTTGTCGTCCACGCCGTACAGCGCCTGGTAGATCCGGCGGATGGCGTCGCCGGAACCGCCGGAGCCGGTGCCGCCCTGGCTTATCGTCATGACGACGGCGTAGTCCTTGCTGTACGTGGTCAGCCAGGAGGTGGTCTGCTTGCCCTCGACCTCGGCGGTGCCGGTCTTGGCGTGCAGCGTGATCTTGTCCTGCGGCCAGCCGTTGAACTTCCAGGCGGCGGTGCCGCTCTTGATGACGCTCTCGGTGGCCTGGTTGATGTAGCTGAGCAGCTTCTCGTCGCCGGGGAACCTGGCGTCCTCGTGCGGGGCGATCTCGCGGACGAGGTCCCCGCCCGGGCTTATCACCGCCTTGGCGATGGTCGGCCGGTAGAAGGTGCCGCCGTTGGCCAGCGCCGAGTAGATCCGGGCCATCTGGACCGGGGTGACGAGGGTGTCGCCCTGGCCGATCGCGAAGTTGACGGCGTCACCGGCGCGCATCTGGTAGCCGTCGACGCAGTTCTCCCGGGCGATCTGGTCGGAGTAGCTGTTGCCGCCCTTCTGCCCCTGGGCGCACCAGGCGTCCTTGTTGTTGTCGTAGAAGGACTGCTTCCACTGCCGGTCCGGCACCCGGCCGGTGACCTCGGACGGCAGGTCGATGCCGGTCTTGGCGCCGAGGCCGAACTCGTGGGCGGTCTTGAAGAACCAGTCGCCCGGATCCTTCTTGGGCTTGATGCCGCCGTCCTTCAGCCACTGGTCGTACGCCAGGCCGTAGAAGACGGTGTCGCAGGAGACCTCCAGCGCCTTCTCCAGGGAGATCTGGCCGAAGTTCTCGCTCTCGAAGTTCTTGAACTCGCGGCCGCCGATGGTCATGCTCTTCGGGCAGTCGTAGTGGCCGTCCAGCGAGTAGCCGGCCTGCACGGCGGCGGTGGTGGAGATGACCTTGAAGGTCGAGCCGGGGGCGGACTGACCCTGTATGGCCCGGTTCAGCAGCGGGAAGTTGGAGTCCTTGCTGGTCAGCGACTGGTAGTCCTTGCCGCTGATGCCGCCCACCCAGAGGTTCGGGTCGTAGGTCGGGGCGCTCGCCATCGCGACGATCCGCCCGGTGTGCACGTCCATCACCACGGCGGCGCCGGAGTCGGCCTCGTAGTTGCGGTTGGTGACCTTGTCGAAGGTGTTCCGGGCGTCGTTCATGGCCTGCGCCAGGTTGTCCTCGACGACCTTCTGCACCCGGGCGTCGATGCTGGTGACCAGGTTGTCGCCGGTCTGCGGGGCGACGGTGCCGGCGTTGCCGATCACCCGGCCGAGGTTGTCCACCTCCAGCTTGGTGATGCCCGCGGTGCCGCGCAGGTCGCGGTCGTACACCGACTCCAGGCCGGCCCGCCCGATCTGGTCGGCCGGCAGGTAGCGGTCCAGGCCGCTCCTGCCGGCGGTCTTGCTGACCTCCTCGTCGGTGACCGGCGAGAGGTAGCCGAGCACCTGGGCCATGTTGGCGCCCTCGGCGCCGGTGTAGCGGCGCACGGCGGTGGGCTGCGCGGTGACCCCGGGGAAGTCCTCGCGGCGCTCCATTATCTGCATCGCCTGCTGGGTGGTCGCCTCCTTGGTGACCGGGATCGGCTGGTACGGCGAACCGTTCCAGCACGGCTGCGGGGTCTTGGCGTCGCAGAGCCGGACCTTCTCCTGCACGTCCTTGGCGGGCATCCCCAGCACCTCGGCCAGCCGGGACAGCACCGCCTTGCCGCCGTCCTTCTGCTGGAGCAGCGAGGTGCGGCTGACCGAGACCACCAGCCGGGTCTCGTTGCCGGCCAGCACCCGCCCGGAGGCGTCCAGGATCTCGCCGCGGACGGCCGGCTCGACCACCTCGCGGATGTGGTTGCCGGTCGCCTTCGCGGTGTATTCCTTGGCGTTGCGGATCTGCAGGTACCACAGCCGCCCACCGAGGGTGGCGAGCAGCGACAGCACCAGGATCTGCAGCACCACCAGACGGATCGTCACCCGTCGGGTGCGGCCGGTCTCGGGGATGTTGCTCACGTCTCGTGCGCTCCAGGGTGCGGGGAGGTCGGGTGGTCGGGGCCGGGCCGGTTACGGGCGGCGGACGAAGCCGGGCACGCGCCGCTTCTTGTACGACGGGCCCGTCGAGGCCTCGCGGGTGGTGCGGTAGCGGGCCAGGGTGCCGAGGCCGGAGCTGCCCTCGTCGTCGTCCGCCGCGGCCACCGGGTCGCGCCCGAAGCGGCGGCCGAGGTACATCACCAGCGGCACCACGAAGGGCGCCAGCAGCAGGTCGTAGAGCAGGGCGCTGATCACCAGTCCGCCGAGGCCGACGTGCCGGGCCGCGGTGTCGCCGACCAAGGCGCCGACCATCGCGTAGAGCAGGGTGGAGGCGACCGCCGCGGCACCGACCACCAGCAGCGAGCCGGCTACGGAGCGCTGGCGGCCGTGGTCCGGGCGCAGCAGTCCGGCGGCGTAGCCCATCAGGCAGAGCACCAGCGCGTAGCGGCCGATCGCGTGGTCGGAGGGCGGTGCGAGGTCGGCCAGCAGGCCGCCCGCGAAGCCGACCAGGCAGCCGCCGGTGGGCCCGTAGACCATGGCCAGGCCGACCACGACGAGCAGCAGTATGTCCGGGGTGGCTCCCGGGAGCTGGAGCCGGCCGAAGACGCTGACCTGGAGGATCAGGCCGAACAGCACGAGGCCGGCGGAGACGGGGATGCGGGCGAGGCGCATGGCTCAGTTCCCCCCAGTGGGCTTGGCGGGCGGGGCGGCGGGCGCGGAGGCCGGGACCTGTCCGGGCACGGAGGCCGGGACCTGGCCCGGCGCGGCGGCCGGCTGGCCCGCGGCGGGCGCCGGCGGCAGGACGGCGTCGCGCGGGTCGGCGCGCGGCGGCACGACCACCACGCCGACCAGGTCCAGCCGGGTGAACTGGACGAAGGGCTCGACCATGACGGTCTTGGTCAGCTGGCCGGCGTTGGCCTGGACCTCGACGACCTTGCCGACCGGGACGCCGGGCACGAACGGGCGGCCGCTCTGCGAGCCGAAGGTGACCAGCCGGTCGCCGGCCTTGACCTGGGCCTTGCCGTTGAGCAGCGAGACCTTCATCGGGCTGTCGCCGCCGCCCGAGGCGAAGCCGATCTCGCCGGTGCCCTCCAGCCGGGTGCCGGCCGAGAAGCCGGGGTCGGAGGCGAGCAGCACGGTGGCGGTGGTCGGGGCGACGGTGGTGATCCGGCCGACCAGGCCCTGACCGTTGATCACCGTCATGTCGCGGGTGAGGCCGTCGTCGCTGCCGGCGTCGATGGTGATGGTCCAGGAGAAGCCCTGGGCCGGGCCGATCGCGATGACCTGGGCCGCCTTGACGGTGTAGCCGCCGGCGCCGGCGGTGCGCAGCAGGTCGTCCAGCTGCTTGGTGCGCCCGGTGGCCATGTCGGAGGAGGCGAGCTTCTGCCGCAGTTCGGTGTTCTCGCGGGCGAGCTGGTCGGTGCGGCCGCTGTCGGTGGCCGCGTCCCGGAAGGCGCGGACGGTGTCGGCGACCGGGTCCACGACGGTGGCGGCTCCGCGCTCGACCGGTCCGAGGACACTGGCGGCGGCGTGCCGGGCCGGGCCGAGCGGGGAGTCCTCACCGCCCTTGATGTCCACGGTGATCAGCGCGAAGGCGACGGCCACCAGCAGGATGAGCAGCAGCCGGCTCTCTCGTGTGTCCCTCACGGTGCTGGTACTGCCCCTTCGTACCTGGCCGCCGCCCGGGGCTGTGGGGCCCGGGCGGCGACCCGTTCAGTCGAGTGTCGGATGTGACGCGTGGTACCGGTGGTGCGGCGACGTGTCAACGACGCGGCGAGGCGTCGAGTACCTGCTGGAGGGCCTCGAACTCCTCGACGCACTTGCCGGAGCCGAGCGCGACGGAGTCGAGCGGGTTCTCCGCGATGTGGATCGGCATGCCGGTCTCGCGGCGCAGCCGCTCGTCCAGGCCGCGCAGCAGGGCGCCGCCGCCGGTGAGCACGATGCCCCGGTCCATGACGTCGCCGGCCAGCTCGGGCGGGCACTGGTCGAGGGTGGTCTTGACCGCGTCGATGATCGCGTTGACCGGCTCGTCGATGGCCTCGCGGACCTCGGCGGCGGAGATCACCACGGTCTTGGGCAGACCGCTGACCAGGTCGCGGCCGCGGATCTCGGCGTGCTCGTCCTTCTCGCCCTCCAGGCCGAAGGCGCTGCCGATGCTCATCTTGATCTGCTCGGCGCTGCGCTCGCCCAGGAGCAGCGAGTACTCCTTCTTGATGTGCTGGACGATCGCGTTGTCCAGCTCGTCGCCGGCCACCCGGATGGACTGGGCGGTGACGATGCCGCCGAGCGAGATCACGGCGACCTCGGTGGTGCCGCCGCCGATGTCGACGACCATGTTGCCGGTGGCCTCGTGGACGGGCAGGCCGGCGCCGATCGCGGCGGCCATCGGCTCCTCGATGATGTGCACCTGGCGGGCGCCGGCCTGCGAGGAGGCCTCGATGACGGCGCGGCGCTCGACGCCGGTGATGCCGGAGGGCACGCAGACCACGACGCGGGGGCGGGCGAGGTAGCGACGGCGGTGGATCTTGAGGATGAAGTACCGCAACATCCGCTCGGTGATCTCGAAGTCGGCGATCACGCCGTCCTTGAGCGGGCGGATGGCGACGATGTTGCCCGGGGTGCGGCCGATCATCTTCTTGGCCTCGGCGCCGACCGCGAGGATCCCACCGGTGTTGGTGTTCACCGCGACGACGGACGGCTCGTTCAGGACGATGCCCTTGCCCCTGACGTACACCAGCGTATTGGCTGTTCCGAGGTCGATCGCCAAGTCGCGGCCGATGAACGACAGGTTGCTCGCCATGGGGTGTGGGTGCCTTCCCGGGCTCGGAGTTCATGGGGGGGTGGACGAATGCGCGCCCACGCTTGGGCGGAGACCAGCTGAGCTGCCTTACCGGGCCCTTGAGTCGCGTCCATCGTAGTCACGCCGCGCGGCACGGACGTAGACGTGGGGCATACCGTCCATTGTCCGGGGCGTGATCGCATCTCCGAGGATTGGGACGCCGTGTCGGCGCCTCCAGTTCCCTATTTCACGATAAGAATGCCCCGGCCGGGCCAATGGTCCCGACCGGGGCGGACGAAGGTCCTGCGGGTGCGTCACCCGCTTCCCCGAGGTGTGTCACCCCCGCTCCCGCCGGGCGTGTCGCCCGGTCCGGGTCAGGCGTGCGCGGGGAAGAAGATCTTGATCTCGCGCTCGGCGGACTCCGGGGAGTCGGAGGCGTGGATCAGGTTCTCGCGGGTGATCGTCGCGTAGTCGCCGCGGATGGTGCCGGCACCGGCCTCCAGCGGGTTGGTTGCGCCGGCCAGCATGCGGATGCCCTTGACGACCTCCTCGCCCTCGACGATCAGCGCGATCGACGGGCCGGAGGTCATGAACTCCAGCAGCGGCTCGTAGAACGGGCGGCCCACGTGCTCCGCGTAGTGCTGCTCCAGCGTCGCCCGCTCGAAGGTGCGCAGCTCGACGGCGGCGAACCGCCAGCCGGCCTTGCGCTCGATGCGGCTGATGATCTCGCCGGCCAGGCCGCGGCGGACGGCGTCGGGCTTGAGCAGGACGAGAGTGCGCTGGGACACGGTGCGTCTCCTGGGGATTCGGTTCGGCGGACAGTCGGGTCGACAAGAGGCGCCGACAGGGCAGAGATTACCTTGCGTACACGGCGTGTCGGTCCGCCGGTCCGGGCCTCAGACCTGTACTGCGGCAGCCTCCGCGGCGGCCCGGGCGGCCTTGAACGCGTCGACCTTGCGGCCGTAGTGCACCGAGCACCACCACAGGCCGGCGAAGACCACGCCGAGACCGAACATGGTCGGCAGGATGAACCCGCCGGCGATCAGCCCGATCTGCAGCGCCCAGCCGATCTGCACCGCGCCGGGGCGGTCGATCATGCCGCAGAGCAGGACGCACAGCGCCATCGCGATGCCGCTGACCGTCCACACCTCCGCGCCGGAGACGTCGGTGAGCCGCACCGCGACCAGCGCCGCGAAGAGGATCAGCAGCGCTTCGCCGATCAAGGTCGAGGAGCAGAGCGTCCTCATGTCACTTCCTCCCGAGCAGCAGGCGGGCCTCGCCCACCGTGATGACCGAACCGGTGACCAGCACCCCGGAGCCGCCGAGGTCGCCCTCCTCCTCGGCGAGGGTGACGGCGGCGGCGATGGCGTCGTCGAGCCGGGGCTCGACCTGGACGCGGTCCGGGCCGAAGACCTCCACGGCCAGCGCCGCGAGCGCGTCGACGTCCATCGCGCGGTGGGTGGAGTTCTGGGTGATGACGACCTCGGCCAGGATCGGCTCGAAGGCCTCCAGCACGCCGGCCACGTCCTTGTCCCCGGAGGTGCCGATCACGCCGACGAGCCGGGTGAAGCCGAAGGACTCGGTGAGCGCGGCCACGGTGGCGCGGGCGCCGTGCGGGTTGTGGGCGGCGTCCAGGACGATCGTGGGACTGCGACGGACGACCTCCAGGCGGCCCGGCGAGGAGACGCCGGAGAAGGCCTGGCGGATCTTGTCCACGTCCAGCTGCCCGCCGCGCGCGCCACCGACGCCGAAGAAGGCCTCGACCGCGGCCAGGGCGAGGGCCGCGTTGTGCGCCTGGTACTCGCCGTGCAGCGGGATGAAGACGTCCTCGTACTCCTCGCCGCCGAGTCCGCGCAGCGTCACCAGCTGTCCGCCGACGGCGAGTTCGCGGCGGATCACGCCGAACTCCATGCCCTCGCGGGCGACCGTGGCGTCCACCTCGACGGCGCGGCGCAGGATGGTCTCGGCGGCGTCCAGCTGCTGCTGGGCGACGACGGCGACGGCACCGGACTTGATGATCCCGGACTTCTCGACCGCGATCTCGCCGGTGGTCCCGCCGAGCTTGTCGGTGTGGTCCAGCCCGATCGGGGTGATCACCGCGACGGCGGCGTCGATGACGTTGGTGGCGTCCCAGGAGCCGCCCATGCCGACCTCGACCACGGCGACGTCCACCGGGGCGTCGGCGAAGGCCGCGTAGGCCATGCCGGTCAGCACCTCGAAGAAGGACATCGGCACCGGCTGCGCCGCGTCGACCATCCGCACGTACGGCTCGATGTCGCGGTAGACCTCGACGAAGCGCTCGGGGCTGATCGGGGCGCCGTCCAGGCTGATCCGCTCGGTGACGGACTCCACGTGCGGGCTGGTGTAGCGGCCGGTGCGCAGCTCGAAGGCGTTGAGCAGCTGCTCGACCATCCGGGCGGTGGAGGTCTTGCCGTTGGTGCCGGTGATGTGGATGGAGGGGAAGGACCGCTGGGGCTGGCCCAGGATGTCCATCAGCGCCTCGATCCGGTCGAGCGAGGGCTCCAGCTTGTTCTCCGGCCAGCGTTCGGAGAGCTCCACCTCGACGTCGCGCAGGGCGTCGCCGGTGCCGCCGTCGGCGGGGCGGATGGTGTACGGGTTCGGGTCGGCCTTGTCGCTCACGACCACAGTCTACGGAGCGCCGACGGGTCCTCCTCACGGGGTGAGAACCGCCACTTTGCCCGCCCTTTGCCGTGATCGCCCATTTTTCTCCCTTTACTATCGATTTGGCGATTTGAACCGCAATGAAGCATCGATTCGCAACCAATGGGAGCCATCGGCCTTTGATCACCAGGAGCAGTTCGCCATGCCCGACGCCCTGCACGCATGGATCGTGCTTCGCCAGGACTCCGTCGTCCGGATCGCCGGACTGATCTCCCTGGCCCTCCTCGGCTACATGCTCCTGGTCTTCGGCCGCTTCCTCGTGTACTGGGCGGGCTCCCGGCACGCCTTCCGGCACAGCCGCCCCGCCGAGCCCGGCGACCCCGCCGCCTTCCAGTGGCACCTGGTGATCCCCTGCCGCGACGAGGAGGCCGTGGTCACCCAGACCCTGGACGGCCTGCGGGCCGGCGCGCCCGAGGCCCACCTGTGGGTGATCGACGACGACAGTGAGGACGCCACCCGCGAACTGGTGCTCGCCGCCGCGGCCCGCGACCCGCGGGTCCACCTCGTCCAGCGCCGCCGCCCGCACGCCCGGATCGGCAAGGGCGCCGCCCTCAACGCCGCCTACCGGGAGATCTCCGCCTGGCTGCCCGAGGGCACCGACCGCTCCCGGGTGGTGATCGGTGTGGTCGACGCCGACGGGCAGCTCGGCCCGGACACCCTCGCCCGGGTCTGCAACGCCAAGGCGCTCGGCCGCCCCGACACCGGCGCCGTCCAGATCGGCGTCCGGATGCGCAACGCCGACGACGAGCTCCCGCTGCCCGGCCGCGGCCGGGCCGCCAACGCCCTGGCCCGCGCACTGGTGCGGATGCAGGACGTCGAGTTCCAGGCCACCAACACCGGCATGCAGCTGCTGCGCCGCCGCACCGGCAGCGTCGGCCTCGGCGGCAACGGCCAGTTCGTCCGGCTCACCGCCCTCGACTCGCTGACCGCCGAGGAGGGCCGGGCCGGCCGCCCCTGGCCGGAGCGCGCCCTGCTGGAGGACTACGAGTCCGGCCTCGACCTGCGGCTGGCCGGTTGGCGGCTCACCCACGTCACCGAGGCCCAGGTCTCCCAGGAGGGCCTGATCTCGCTGCGCCGCTTCCTCACCCAGCGCACCCGCTGGGCCCAGGGCAACATGCAGTGCCTGCGCTACACCGGCCGGGTGCTGCGCTCCCCGCACTACACCCCGTCCGGCAAGGCCGAGGTGCTGTACACCTTCCTCCAGCCGGTGGTCTGCGTCCTGCTGGTACTGCTCTTCCCGCTCTCGCTCGGGATCACCGGCGCCGGGATGGTGCTCTTCCCGGAGGAGACCGCCGAGTTCCAGCTCAGGTTCGGCCCGTGGATGCTGCTCGCCTTCGTGCTCGCCGCCCTGCCGATGGTGTTCTGGGGCTTCGCCTACCGCACGGCCGTCCACCCCGACCGGAGCCGGCTCACGGCCCTGCTCTGGGGCGTCCTGGTCTGGCTCTACGCCTACCACCTGTTCGTGGTCGCCACCCGGGCCGCGGTCCGGATGCTGCTCGGCCGCAACGGCTGGGCCAAGACCCGCCGCAACGCCGAGAAGGTCGCCGTCGGCGCCCCCACCGCGCTCGAGTCCTGACCCGCGTCCCGAGCCGCCCACCCCCACGTCTCCTCCCCGCACCACGTTCCGACCGGAGTCCCGCATGAGCATGTGCCTGCCCCCGTCCAGCGTCGCCGTCGTCCTCGGCACCCGCCCCGAGCTGGTCAAGCTCGCCCCGCTGATCCACGAGCTCGGTGACGCCACCCGGCTGGTGCACACCGGCCAGCACTGGGACGAGGCGATGTCCGGCCGCTTCCTGCGCGACCTCGACCTGCCCGAGCCCGAGCTGCTCACCGGTGTCGGCGGCCGCCCCCGGGCCGGCCAGATCGCCCGGTCGCTCGGCCAGCTGGACACCGCCTTCGCCGAGGACCGCCCGGCGGCCGTGGTCGTTCAGGGCGACACCAACGCCACCCTGGCCGGGGCGCTGGCCGCCAACGCCCGGGGGATCCCGCTGGTCCACGTCGAGGCCGGGCTGCGCAGCTTCGACCGGGCGATGCCCGAGGAGCACAACCGGGTGATGGTCGACCACGTCTCCGACCTGCTCTGCGCCGCCACCGGGGAGAACGTCGCCAACCTGCGCGCCGAGTCGCTGGCCGAGGAGCGGATCGAGCTCACCGGCAACACCGTCGTCGAGGTGGTCCGCCGTCAGCTGCCGGACGGGGCCGCCCGCGCCGCCCTGCTCGCCGCGCACGGGCTGCGCCCGGACGGGTACGTGCTGGCCACCGTGCACCGCCCGGAGAACACCGACACCGCCGAGGCGCTCGGCGCGGTGCTCGCCGAGCTGGACCGGATCGCCCGGGCCGGCACCCCGGTGCTGTTCCCGATGCACCCGCGCACCCGGGCCGCCGTCGAGCGCTTCGGTCTGGACGGCCTGCTGGAGCGGCTGGCCGTCACCGGCCCGGTCGGCTACGGCGACTTCCTGGGCCTGGCGGGCCACGCGGCCCTGCTGGTCTCCGACTCCGGCGGGGTGCAGGAGGAGTGCACGGTGCTCGGCCGCCCGCTGCTGGTGGTGCGCCGCTCCACCGAGCGTCCGGAGGCGGTGGCGGCCGGCTTCGCCGCGCTGGTGCCGCCCGGCGAGGAGCTGGGCGCCCTGGCCCGCGCGTGGCTCTCCGACACCCCCGAGCGGCTCGCCCGGCTGGCGGCCACCCCGAGCCCGTACGGCGACGGCCTGGCCTCGGCCCGGATCGCCGCGCTGACCGCGGCGATCGCCGGGCCGGCCGGGGCCGGGTCCGCATCACTGGCCGCGTAACGCCCCCTTGACAGCAGAATTGGTCTACTCCACCTTGTGAGGCAAGTCTCCGTTCCCGACCGGGACTTGAGTTGTCGGTAGCTCCCGCACGCGCACCATCGACACCCCGGACGGCGTTCCTCCCCCACGAGGCGCCGCCGGGCCTCCCCCACTGGAGACGGAGTCATGCCACCTGCCCGACACCGGCGCCCGCGCGCCGTCCGTTCGCTGCTCGCCGGAGCGAGCGCCCTGGTCATCGGCCTGGGCGCACTCGCCCTGGCCGACGGCACCGGCGCCCACGCCGCCGACACCGATCTGATCACCAACGGCGGCTTCGAGACCGGGAACCTGTCCGGCTGGACCTGTTCGAGCGCCACGGTCCGGAGCACCGCCGCGCACTCCGGCACGTACGCCCTGCAGTCCACCCCGAGCGGGAGCGACACCGGCGAGTGCACCCAGACCGTCGCGGTGAAGCCCTCCTCCTCGTACACCCTGAGCTCCTGGGTCCAGGGCTCGTACGTCTACCTGGGCGCCCGCGGCACCGGCGGCACCGATCCGAGCACCTGGACCCCCGGCGGCACCGGCTGGACCCAGCTGAGCACGGGCTTCAGCACCGGCCCGAACACCACCAGCGTCACCGTCTACCTGCACGGCTGGTACGGGCAGCCGGCCTTCGCCGCCGACGACGTCTCGCTGCTCGGGCCCGGCGGACCGCAGCCGTCCCCGAGCCCGACCGCCACCGCCACCGCCACCGCCTCGCCGAGCCCGACGGCCACCGCCACGGGCACCGGCAGCCCCACCCCCACCGGGACGTCGACCCCGACCAGGCCCCCGGGCCTGCCCAAGCACATCCTCACCGGCTACTGGCAGAACTTCGACAACGGCGCCACCGTCCAGCGGATCAGCGACGTCCCGGCCGCCTACGACATCATCGCGGTCTCCTTCGCGGACGCCACCGCCACCCGCGGCGGCCTGGGCTTCACCCTCGACCCCGCCCTCTCCTCCCGCCTCGGCGGCTACACCGACGCCCAGTTCAAGGCCGACATCGCGGCCAAACGGGCGGCCGGAAAACGGGTGGTGCTCTCCATCGGCGGACAGAACGGCACGGTCTGGGTGGGCGATTCCGCCTCCGCCGCGAACTTCACCGACTCCGCCTGGGCCCTGATGCAGGGTTACGGCTTCGACGGGATCGACATCGACCTGGAGAACGGCATCAGCTCCACCTACATGGGCCAAGCGCTGCACGCCCTGGCGGCGAAGGCCGGGAGCGGATTCGTCCTCACCATGGCGCCGCAGACGATCGACATGCAGTCGACCGGCATGGAGTACTTCAAACTGGCGCTGAACGTGAAGGACATCCTCACCATCGTCAACATGCAGTACTACAACTCCGGCGCGATGAACGGCTGCGACGGGAACGTCTACTCGCAGGGCACCGAGAACTTCCTCACCGCGCTGGCCTGCATCCAGCTCAAGGGCGGGCTGCGCCCCGACCAGGTGGGGCTCGGGGTGCCGGCCTCCACCAGCGCCGCCGGCGGCGGGTACCTCGCCGCCGGCACGGTCAACAACGCGTTGGACTGCCTGGCCTCCGGAACCAACTGCGGCAGCTACAAGCCGGACACCAAGTGGCCGGGCATCGGCGGCGCGATGACCTGGTCGACCAACTGGGACGCCAAGGCGGGCAACCCGGTCGCGAGCACCATCGGTTCGCATCTGCACGCCATGCCGTAGCCGGACCGGCCGGCCTGCCGGCGGCCCGGGTTCAGACCCCGGCCCGGGCCTCCGGCACGTGCGCGGCGCCGCCGTACCGACGGCGCAACTCGGCCGTGATCTCGGCCAGTTCACCGTCGGGCAGCAGCGGCAGCATCATCGCGACGCCCTGCAGCAGGCCGCCGAGCAGGAAGGTGGTGTCCGGCGTCGCCGCCACCAGGCCGCGGACCTCGGCCACCTCGCCGGCCGCCACCGCCTCGATCAGCCCGGCGGCGCTCGCGGTCTCCTCGTCCACGTCGACCGCGCCGGTGTCCTCCGGGGCCCGCCGGGCCATCGCCCGCAGCACCCTGTCGCCGACCTCGGGGGCGTACGCCTTGCGGACGGCCTCGGCGGCGATCCAGGCGAGCAGGGTGGTCACCTCGCGCTCGGCGTGCTCGGCGAACAGCAGGTCCAGCTCGTGGTCGAACGCGATCTGGTTGCCGTGCCGGAACGCGAGCAGCAGGGTCGCCGCCCTGGCCTTGGCCTCCTCGACCGCCTCCACAGGCAGTTCGTCGGCCAACTCCTCGGTCACCACCACGCCATGCCCTCCCGTCCGTCGCTCAGCAGGAACGCTCAGCGGAAACGCCCATTCGGAAACTCCGTGCACACGGTACACAGCGGGCCTGCAAACTTCCGCGAACCCGCGCGGGCAAGACCGGAATCAATTCGCTCGGAATAGGACCTCACCCGGTCGCAGGATGATAATTCGCCGGAAGGGAGCAATGTTTCTGGGCTATTTGGTGTAGTGAAAGCACCCGGGTAGCCGTTCCGGAAGCGAACGCCGGAAAAACGCCCGAGGGGCCGCACCCCGCGTGTCGCGGTGTGCGGCCCCTCGGGGACCGGTCCGGGCTCAGCCCTGCGGCAACGCCGCGAGCTGGGCGGTGATCCGGGCGATGTCGGCCTCGGCGGCCTCCTGGCGGCCCCGGATCTTGGCGACCACCTCGTCCGGCGCCTTGGCGAGGAACGCCTCGTTGCCGAGCTTGGCGGTGGTCTGGGCCTTCTCCTTCTCGGCGGCCGCGAGGTCCTTGGCCAGGCGCTTGCGCTCGGCCGCGACGTCGATGGTGCCGGAGAGGTCCAGCGCGACGGTGGCACCGGCGACCGGCAGCGAGGCGGTGGCCGCGAAGCCCTCCTCGGGAACGGTCAGCCGCAGCAGCGAGCGGATCGCGTCCTCGTGGACGGACAGCACGGTGCCGGCCAGCTCCAGCTGGGCCGGGACGCGCTGCGCGGGCTGGAGGCCCTGGTCCGAACGGAACCGGCGGACCTCGGTGACCACCTGCTGGAGGGTGGCGATCTCCGACTCGGCGGCCGCGTCACGGTAGCCGCTGTCCTTCGGCCACGCGGCCACGACCAGCGACTCGGCGCCGGTGAGCGTCGTCCACAGCGCCTCGGTGACGAACGGGACGACCGGGTGCAGCAGCCGCAGCGTGACGTCCAGGACCTCGCCGAGCACCCGGCGCGAGGCGTCCGCCTGCGGGCCGCCCTTGGCCAGGGTGGTCTTGGAGAGCTCGACGTACCAGTCGAAGACCTCGTCCCAGGCGAAGTGGTACAGCGCGTCCGTCGCCTTGGCGAACTGGAAGTCGTCGTACAGCGCGTCCACCTTGGCGACGGTGGCGTTCAGCCGCGACAGGATCCAGCGGTCGACTGCGGTCATGTCCTCGGGCGCGGGCAGCGCGCCCTCGGTGGTGGCGCCGTTCATCAGCGCGAAGCGGGTCGCGTTCCAGATCTTGTTGCAGAAGTTGCGCGAGCCCTTGACCCAGTCCTCGCCGATCGGCACGTCGGCGCCCGGGTTGGCGCCGCCGGCCAGGGTGAAGCGGACGGCGTCGGCGCCGTAGGCGTCCATCCAGTCCAGCGGGTCCACGGCCGTGCCGGAGGACTTCGACATCTTCTTGCCGAACTCGTCGCGCACCAGACCGGTCAGGGCGACGGTCTTGAACGGCGCCTCGCCGTCCATCGCGTACAGGCCGAACATCATCATCCGGGCGACCCAGAAGAAGATGATGTCGTGGCCCGTCACCAGGACATCGGTCGGGTAGAACTTCTCCAGGTCCGCGGTCCGCTCCGGCCAGCCGAGCGTGGAGAACGGCCACAGGCCGGAGGAGAACCAGGTGTCCAGGACGTCCGGGTCCTGGACCCAGCCCTCGCCGGTCGGCGGCTGCTCGTCCGGACCGACGCAGACGACCTCGCCCTCGGGGCCGTACCAGACCGGGATCCGGTGGCCCCACCAGAGCTGGCGCGAGATGCACCAGTCGTACATGTTGTCGACCCAGTCGAAGTAGCGGCGCTCCAGCTCCTTCGGGTGGATCTCCACCTTGCCGTCGCGGACGGCGTCGCCGGCGGCCTTGGCCAGCGGCTCGACCTTGACCCACCACTGCAGCGACAGCCGCGGCTCGACCACGGTGTGGCAGCGCGAGCAGTGGCCCACGGCGTGCATGTACGGGCGCTTCTCGGCGACGATCCGGCCCTGCTCGCGCAGCGCGCCGACGACGGCCGAGCGGGCCTCCAGCCGGTCCATGCCGAGGAAGGGGCCGTGCACGGTGATCGCACCGCGATCGTCCATGACCGTCAGGTTGGGCAGGCCGTGGCGCTGGCCGATGGCGAAGTCGTTCGGGTCGTGCGCGGGCGTCACCTTGACGGCGCCGGTGCCGAACTCCGGGTCGACGTGCTCGTCCGCGACGACCGGGATCTCACGGTCGGTCAGCGGCAGCTTGATGGTCCGGCCGACCAGGTGCCGGTAGCGCTCGTCCTCGGGGTGGACGGCCACCGCGGTGTCGCCCAGCATCGTCTCGGCCCGGGTGGTGGCGACGACGATCGAGTCCTCGCCCTCGCCGTAGCGGATCGAGACCAGCTCGCCCGGCGTGTCCTCGTGCTCCACCTCGATGTCGGACAGCGCGGTGAGGCAGCGCGGGCACCAGTTGATGATGCGCTCTGCGCGGTAGATCAGGCCGTCGTCGAAGAGCCTCTTGAAGATGGTCTGGACGGACTGGGACAGGCCCTCGTCCATGGTGAAGCGCTCGCGCGACCAGTCCACGCCGTCGCCGAGGCGGCGCATCTGGCCGAGGATGCGGCCGCCGTAGCTCTTCTTCCACTCCCAGACCTTCTCGACGAAGGCCTCCCGGCCCAGGTCGTGGCGGGAGAGGCCGGACTCGGCGAGCTGCTGCTCGACCTTGTTCTGGGTGGCGATGCCGGCGTGGTCCATGCCCGGCAGCCAGAGCGTCTCGTAGCCCTGCATGCGCTTGCGGCGGGTCAGCGCGTCCATCAGCGTGTGCTGGAAGGCGTGGCCCAGGTGCAGGGCGCCGGTGACGTTCGGCGGCGGGATGACGATGGTGTAGGCGGGCTTGTCACTCTTCGCGTCCGCGGTGAAGTAGCCACGCTCCACCCAGCGCTCGTACAGCTCGCCCTCTACGTCCGCGGGGGTGTAGGTCGTCGGGAGGGTCGCTGCTTCGTCCCCGGCAAAGGTGCTCACGGGGCGCTGGTTCGTCGTGTCGGTCACGACGCACAGTTTACGTAACCGGGGGGAGGGTCACGAACCGCTTTCGGTGCCCGGACCCGCCGCGCCCGGGCGGGCCCCGGTCCGCCACCGTGCGGTAGCGTGCCCGGGCACTCGTCCGGCGGACCGGACGGGCACGGAACGACTGGACACCACGACAGGCCGCGGGTGCGGCGGGGGAGCACGAACGCAGATGTACGGCCAGGGACAGCAGTACCCGCAGGGACAGCCGCAGCCCTACGGCGGCCAGCCGCCGCAGTACGGGGGGCAGCCGCCGCAGTACGGCCAGCCGCCGCAGCAGCCCTACGGCGCACCCCAGCCCCCGTACGGTCAGCCCCCGTACGGGCAGCCGCCGCAGCAGCCCTACGGCACTCCCCCGCAGCCGTACGGCGCGCCGCCGCAGGCGCCGTACGGCCAGCCGGGCTACCCGCCGCCCCAGCAGCCCAAGGGCAAGGGCGGCCTGGTGATCGGGCTGGTGGTCGGCGCGCTGGTGCTGGGCGGCGGCGGCTACGCCGCCTGGTCGTTCCTCGGCGGCAAGGACGCGGGCGGCCAGTACAAGCTCACCGCCCCGCAGACGCTGCTGGACGGCTACGTCCAGAAGTCGGCGAAGGAGGAGGCCGCCGACATGAGCAAGCCCGAGGTCTCCAAGGTCGGCAAGGACCTGCACGCGGTGGTGGCCGGCTACGGCAAGGGCACCGACGTCAAGAACGTGGACTCGCTCTCGGTGATCGGGATCTACGGAGACCTCAACGACCCGGACCAGATCATCGCGGACTCGAAGAAGGACGGCGGCGGGGTCAGCTGGACCACGCCGATGACCGACTACCCCGCGAAGGACAGCCACGCCTCCGCCGGCAAGCTCAGCTGCGGCGTGATCAGCGTGATCGCCGGCAAGGCCGGGCCGACGGTCTGCGTGTGGGCGGACAAGTCCACCTACGGCCGGGTCACCTTCACGAAGATGAGCCTGGGCGGCACCGGCGGCGACAGCGGCCAGGGCGTCACCCCGGACCAGGCCGCGGAGAAGACCCGGGCGATCCGCGACGCCATGAAGGTCGCCAAGTAGCGCGCACGTGACATGGGAGGGGCCCCGCCCCCGAACACGGTCGGGGGCCCCGCCGAGTGGGGGGGGGCCACGGTGCAGGGCTCATGAGACCGCGGGCGCCCGATTGACTGTAACGCGGCACCACGGTGGGGCAAGAGGTGG
>NZ_JBSHAP010000038.1:59932-64368 GCF_053611565.1 Kitasatospora sp. NPDC054795 | reverse complement strand
CGACCAACAGGCCACCGACCCCACCTACTGGGGCCACCACATCCGCGCCACCGTCGAATACGCCACCGGCATCCGAACCGCCACCACCGAACCAGTCACCACCCTCCTCGAAATCGGCCCCGGCCAAACCCTCACCAGCCTCGCCCGCCGCATCCTCACCAACACCACCACCCACGCCACCACCCTCGCCTCACTCCCCCACAAACGCGACCCCCGCACCCCCTCCGAAACCCTCCAACGCACCCTCACCAACCTCTGGCTCACCGGCACCACACCCGACTGGACCACCTACCACTCCCACCAACCACGCCGCCGCATCCCCCTCCCCACCTACCCCTTCCAACACAAGCACTACTGGCTCGAGCACCGGATCCCGCGGGCGGCGGTCCAGCGCACGCCCGGCCCGCACCCGTTGCTGGACCAGGTCCTGCTCCGGTCGATGGGCCAGTCCGTCTTCCTCACCGAGTTCTCGCTGGAGCTGCACTGGGTGCTCTCCGAACACAAGCTGCTCGGAGAGGCGATCGTCCCCGGAACCACTTACCTGGAGATGGCCCGCGCCGCCGCCTCCCTGCACTTCGGCCGGCCGGTCACCGAGCTGTGCGACGTCACCTTCCTCGTCCCGTTGCTGGTGCAGGAAGGAGCCCCACGTACCGCACACACAACCGTCCGGGAAATCGACGACCTGCGGGCCGAGTTCACCGTCGCCAGTCACGACCCGGCGAGCGACCACTGGACGGTGCACGTCCAGGGCATGGTGAGTGTCGAGCCGCACACCGCACCCGCGCCGCTGCAGGATCCGGCAGCTCTGCGTGAGCTCTGCTCACTGGAGAGCGTGGACATCGCCCGGCGGCAGACCGAGCACAAGGTGATGGAGTTCGGCGATCGCTGGCGGAGCAGCCTCCCGACCGTGCACCTCGGCATCCGGGCCGCCCTCGGCGTACTCGACCTGCCCGAGCAGTACCGGGCCGAGTGCCAGGTCCACCTCCTGCACCCGACCCTGCTCGATCAGGCCACCGGCTTCAGTGGCTTCGCCGTCCTGGAGACTCCCGACGACCGTCGACTCGCCCTCGGCGACAGGGACTTCTTCCTCCCGGTCGGCTACGACTCGCTGCTCCTGCACGGTCCGCTACCCGCTCGCGGCCTGAGCTTCGTCCAACCGCATCCGGGCTACGTGACCAACGCCGAGTTCCGCAAGGTCGACGTGGTGATCTGCGACGAGTCGGGGGCCACCGCCGCCGAGATCCGCGGCTTCACCGTCAAGCGCGTCGCCGATGCCAAGCGCACAGTCGCCCAGCTGCGCCCGCACACCCGTCATCACACCCTCCGATGGGTCCCGGCACCGGCACCCGAGGAACGCCGGGCCCCGCCCACCCGGGTCCTGGTGATCGGCGAGCAGGGCAGCATCGGCGCCGAGCTGAGTGCCGCACTGCGTGCGCGCGGCGTCAGCGTCGCCGAGGCGGTACTCGCGGACCGGTGGCAGCGGACACTTCCGGACCGGTACGAAGTGCCACCCACCCAGGAGGGTTTCGGTCGACTGCTGGACGCACTCGGTGCGGAACTCCCGGACGAGATCGTGCACGTCGCGGCCCCTGCCGACGACGGCGTCCAGCAGGATCTGTCGCTCCTGGAGGCCAGGCTCGACCACGGCGTCCACAGCCTGTTCCACTTGGCCCGCAGCCTCTCCGAGCGCGGCGTGGCCCCGGCCGGGTTCAGTGTGGTCGCCCCCTCGGTGGCACGGGTGACCGGCACCGAGCCGCAGACGGCCCCGGTCCACGCGACGCTCTTCGGCCTGGCGAAAGTGATCGGACAGGAGTCCAGGAACACCGACGTGTTCTGCCTCGACATCGCCGGCGACACCGGCGCCGAGGCCGTCTGTGCCGAACTGCTCGGAGCCCGGACACCCGCCACCGTCGCGCTGCGCGACGGGCACCGGTACGTCGCGGAGCTCGCACCGGTGCACCTGCGGGAGCAGCCGGGGTCCGCGCCGGTCCGCCCGGACGGGGTGTACCTCATCACCGGCGGTCTGGGCGGACTCGGACTCGCGGTCGCCCGCCATCTGAGCCGCTCGGGGCCGGGTGCACGGCTGGCCCTGGTCAACCGCACCGAACTGCCGCCGCGCGAGCGGTGGGACGAGGTCACCGACGCCAAGCTGCGCGGGCAGATCGAGGCGCTGCGTGAACTGGAGCAAAACGGCGCCGAAGTCCGCAGCTACTCCGGTGACGTCACCGACCTGACGGTCATGGAGGGAGTCGTCGCGAAGATCCGCGCCGATCTCGGCGCGATCGGCTGCGTCGTCCACGCGGCCGGTGTCGCCGGGGACGGCTTCCTCTTCCGCAAGGACGCGGAGACCTTCCGTCGTACTCTGAACCCCAAAGTGCTCGGCGCCACCGTGCTGGACCTCGTCACCCAGGACGATCCGCCGGACTGCATGGTCAACTTCGGTTCCACGGTGGCGATCTTCGGCGCGGCCGGGCAAGGCGACTACACTGCCGCCAACAGCTACCTGGACCAGTTCGCCGAGCAGCGCTCCGCGCGCGGCCGGCGGACGGTGACGGTCGACTGGAGCGACTGGCTGGAAACCGGCATGGCCTTCGACCACGGAGTCCAGCAGGACCAGGGCTTCTTCCGGTCGGTGTCGGTCGAGGACGGTCTCAGCAGCTTCGAGGAGATCCTCGCCTCGGCCTGCACCCCGGTGATCGTCGGCGAGGTCAACTACCGCAAGCTGGGCGGGTCCGGCGAGCTCACGGAGCTGCTGCGCCGCGCGCCGCTGGTGCTGGCCGGCCCGATCCGGCAGGCCATCGCCGCGGCCCGCAGCAGTGCCGGCGAATCCGCCGCTCCGCCGGACGGCACGCCGTCCGACGGCGAGCCGAAGCTCTTCGGCAAGGAGAGCGGCGAGTTCAGCGACACCGAGCGCGCGCTCGCCCGGATCTGGGCCCGCGAGCTCGATCTCTCCGAACTCAACGTGCATGACACCTCGTTCGCGCTCGGGGTGGACTCGCTGGCCGCACTCCGGATCGCCCAGAGCATCCAGAAGACCATGGACATCCGGGTCTCCATGGTCGACCTGTTCCGCTATGTCACGATCGCGGATCTCGCCGATCACCTGGACACCAGGGACGCCCGGGCCTGACCGGGCACCCCCACTCCCCCCTTCTATCCCGCAAAGGTGGTATCCCCGTGAGCATCCGAACCGTAGGCGTGATCGGCGCCGGCACGATCGGCCGCGGCGTCGCCCAGTCCTTCGCGGAGTCCGGGTTCGAGGTGATCCTCGTGGACATCTCACCGGCTCAGCTCGACAGCGCGGTGGCCCAGATCGGCCGTGACCTGCTGGTCCAGCCGATGCTGCTCGGCAAGCCGCTGAAGGAGGACGCCAAGACCGTCCTCGCCCGGATCACCACCGGCACCGAGCTCACCTCGCTGGCCGATGCCGACTTCGTGGTCGAGAACGTCACCGAGGACTGGGACATCAAGCGGACGGTGTACGAGCAGATCGACACCATCTGCCGCCCTGGAGTGATCTTCGGCGTGAACACCTCGGCCGTGCCGATCACCCGGGTGGGCTCGGTCACCGGACGACCGGCCGAGATCCTCGGGCTGCACTTCATGAACCCCGTCCCGATGATGGGCACCGTCGAGGTTGTCAGCGGCCACTTCACCAGCGAGGAGACGCTGAAAACCGCGCTCGGGCTGCTGGCGGACATGGGCAAGGAGGGCATCGTCGTCCAGGACGCCCCCGGCTTCGTCACCAACCGGGTCCTCATGGTGACCATCAACGAGGCCATCTTCTGTGTCCAGGACCAGATCGCCTCGGCCGAGGACGTCGACAAGATGTTCCGCGGCTGCTTCGGCCACAAGATGGGGCCCCTGGAGACCGGCGACCTGATCGGCCTCGACACGATCCTGAACTCGATCACGGTCATGTACGAGAGCTACAAGGACAGCAAGTACCGCCCCGCCCCCCTGCTCCAGAAGATGGTCGACGCACGACTCCTGGGCCGCAAGACCGGCCGGGGCTTCTACACCTACTGATCCTCGAACTACCCAAGGAGAAACCTGATATGACGAACGACGACGTGCGCGCCAGGGTCCGCGAGTTCCTCGCCCCGCACCTGGCCGGCCAGCCGCTCGCCGACAACGACGACTTCTTCGCCCTCGGCTACGTCAACTCCCTCTTCGCGATGCAGCTCGCGCTCTTCGTCGAGAAGGACTTCGCCCTGACCCTCGGCCCGGCGGACATGGACTTCGACAACTTCCGCACGGTCGACGGTCTCGTCCGCCTGGTCACGTCGCGGACGGCTACGGCGGTCTAGCCCCTGGTCCCACCTGCGGACGCGGGGGGGGCCCCCCCCCCCCCCCCCCCCCCCGCGGGCCCCCCCACCCACCGCCCCGCGAAAGAACACCAAAAAACACCCACCCCCCCGAGGCCCCCCCCCCGA
>NZ_JBSHAP010000038.1:35723-59922 GCF_053611565.1 Kitasatospora sp. NPDC054795 | reverse complement strand
CGGGCCCGGGTGTGCCGGGGGGCGAGGGCGCGGGGCTAAACCCCGGGCCCCCCCGGGGCGCCCGCGCGGCCCCCCCCCCCCCCCCCCCCGGCCCGTTCGGCCCCGTTCTCCCATCGGCGAGGAAAGAACCACGATGACGCACCCCGACGAGGTCCTCACCCGGATCGACCTTCGCAGCCCGATCCCCGAAGCGCTGGCCGCCGAGATCGAGCGCCGACTCCTCTTCGTGTCGCCCGAGATCACCGGCTTCGTGGTGCCCGTGGAGGGCGACGAGGTGCGCTCCGTGACACTCCGCTCCGAGCAACCGCTCCCGCACGACGCCCTGACCGAGAAGGTCAACTCCATGGTGGACAACGACGTCCGGAGGCAGTGGGTGACGCCGGCCAAGGCCGTCTGGACCTCGCCGCACCAGCGCACCCCCCACCAGGACGTCTTCGAACTCCTCTCCGGGACCGACGCGGTGACGGAGGTCGGCGAGGGCCAGGTCGCCGTCGGCGAGCCGCTGCTCTCTCTCCTCACCTACTTCGACCGGGCCGTCTGCGACCTGCTGGCCGAGGACCACGAAGTCCGGGAGTACCGTTACCCGACTCTGATCAGAACGAAGGCGCTGGAGACGGCGGGCTACTTCAAGGCCTTCCCGCAGCACCTGATGTTCGTCACCAGGCTGCGCAACGACCTGGACGTCTACCGCGCCTTCCAGGAGCGGCAGGCCGTCACCGGCATCGACTCCGCGGTGCTGGACTCCTGCGGCAACGTCGACTACTGCCTGCCGCCCACGATGTGCTATCACACCTTCAGCCAGTACAGCGGCCGCACACTGGAGGCGGGCCGGCTCCACGTGGTCACCTCGCGCGGCAAGTCGTTCCGCTTCGAGGCGGCATACGCCACCAGCCTGGAGCGGCTCTGGGACTTCACCATCCGGGAGATGGTCTTCATGGGCTCCCGGGAGGACGTGCTGGACTCCCGCGAGCGCTTCATGCGGAAGGTCTTCGTCTTCGTCGAGGAGCTCGGCCTGAGCGGCTTCTGCGAGGTGGGCAACGATCCGTTCTTCTGCGGCGCGGACACCTCCGAGCGGATCTGGTCCCAGCGGCTGATGGAGCTCAAGTACGAGCTGCGGCTCCACGTCGCGCCCGGGAGGACGATCGCCGTCGGCTCCTTCAACTTCCACAACGACGTCTTCGGCAAGGCTTTCGGCATCGACCACGGTGCGAACGGCCCGACCCTGAGCGGCTGCGTCGGATTCGGCCTGGAGCGGCTCGTCTACGCCTTCCTCTGCCAGTACGGCCTCGACACCGCAGCGTGGCCCGCCCAGGTCCGCACCGCCGTCGGCGGGAGCCGACCATGAGCGAGAAGAAGGGCCGCGCCCCGCGAGGCCAACGGGAGGAGATCCTCTGCGCGGTGTTCGCCCAGGTGCTCGGGCTCGACCGGGTCACCATCGACGACTCCTTCTTCGAGTCGGGCGGCCACTCCCTGCTGGCCACCCGGCTCGCCGGTCGCATCCGGGCCGCCCTGGACGTGGAGGTCCCGGTCCGGACGATCTTCGAGGCCCCGACCGTCGCCCAGCTCACCGAGCACCTGGAGCAGGGCTCCGGCAGCCGACGCCCGCCACTGCGCCCCCGGGGCCGTCCGGCGGAGATCCCGCTCTCGCAGACCCAGCGGCGCCTCTGGTTCCTGAACCGCCTGCACGGCGCGGCCGGACACTACAACATGCCGATGGCCTACCGGCTGCGCGGCGACCTCGACCTGTCCGCCCTGCGACTCGCCCTCGACGACCTGGTCACCTGGCACGAGAGTCTGCGCACCGCCTACCCCGACTGGGACGGCCGACCCCAGCAGGTCGTCCTGGACCCGGACGAGGCTCCGGTCGAGCTGCCGGTCGACGGCGTCACCGAGGCAGGCCTGTCCGAAGCGCTGAGCGCTGCGGCCGGTCACGCCTTCGACCTCACCGCCGAGACGGCACTACGGGCCCAGCTGTTCCGGCTCTCCGCGGACGAACACGTCCTGCTCCTGACCATTCACCACATCGCCTGCGACGGATGGTCGCTGCTCCCCCTGAACCGCGATCTGGCACTCGCATACGCCGCGCGCCGCCTCGGGCAGGAGCCGGACCGGCCCGAACTACCGGTCCAGTACGTCGACTACACGCTCTGGCAGGACGATCTCCTGGGCGCCCCGGAGGACCCCAACAGCCTGGCCAATCGCCAGCTCCTCTTCTGGGAGGGCGAGTTGGCGGGAATGCCCGACCGCCTACGGATCGATGTGGCGGCCCCGCGTCCGGACACCCCCTCGCACCGGGGCGGCCGAGTCCCCTTCCACGTCACGCGGGCGACCCACCTGGCGCTGCACCAGCTGGCGCGGGAGACCGGCACCAGCGTCTTCATGGTCGTGCAGGCCGCCCTCGCGACCCTGCTCACCAGGCGCGGAGCCGGCACCGACATCGCCATCGGCATCCCCACCGCCGGGCGCACCGACGAGGGCCTCGACGACCTGATCGGATTCTTCGTCAATACGCTGGTGCTGCGCACCAGGACCGACAGCGACCCGACCTTCCGGGAGCTGCTGTTCCGGGTGCGCAGCACGGACCTGGCGGCCTTCGCCCACCAGGAGGTGCCGTTCGACCACGTGGTCCAGACCATCAACCCGCCGCGCTCCCCCGCGTGGCACCCGCTCATCCAGGTGATGCTCGCGTTCCAGAACAACGCGAGCGCCGAGCTCCACCTTCCCGGCCTGGAGGTCCGGGCCGAGCCGGTGACGGAGGGGATCACCCGCTTCGACCTCCGCTTCGAGCTGTTCGAGGGCTTCACCGAGCAGCGGAGACCGGACGGCATCGACGGCAGCCTCACCTACGCCCTCGACCTGTTCGTCCCCGCGGAGGCCGAGCGGCTGGCCCGGGAGTTCACCGAGCTGCTCGACGCCGTGGCCGCCGCTCCGGGTCTGCGGCTGAGCGAACTCGGCGGGGCAGCCGTCCGTGAGCCGACCAGCGGCCCGTCCGCCGGGCCGGAGCTCGCCGCCGCGGACGGCCCCCGGATCGCCTTCGTCTGCTCCCCCTACGGCCAGCAGTGGGTCGGCATGGGGCGGACCCTGTTCCGCACCGAACCCGCCTTCCGCTCGGCCCTGGAGGAGTGCGACAGCGAGCTGGCCCGGCACACCGGCTGGTCCCTCGTCCACGAGCTCTTCCTCGACGAACCCGAAGCCAGGACGAACGACGTCGGCGTCATGCAACCCATCGTCTTCGCCGTCCAAGTGGGCATCGCCCGCTGGCTGGAGGAGGCGGGCGTCCGTCCGGCCGCTGTCACGGGCCACAGCGTCGGCGAGATCGCCGCCGGCGTCATCGCGGGCATCCTCGACCTGCCGGACGCGGTCCGGCTCGTCCACCACTACAGCGATCAGCAACGCCGCGTGGCCGGCCCTCACAGCGGCATGGCCGTGGTGGAGCTCTCGGCCGTCGACCTCTCGAAGCACCTGCGAGGACCTGAGGGGAGCGTGTCCGTCGCCGCGCGGAACGGCCCGCGGACCACCGTGCTGTCCGGTGACCGGTCCGAGCTGGAGGCCGTCGTCGCCGAGCTCCAGGCCGCGGACGTGCTGTGCGCGATGGTCCGGGTCGACCTGCCGGCCCACAGCCCGGCGATCGATCCGATCCTGGCGGACCTCGAACGGGCCATAGGTGAGCTCACCCCCAGGCCCGGCCGGATCCCGATGATCTCCTCGGTCACGGGGCAGGCGCTCGACTGGCGGCAGGCCACCGCGGGCTACTTCGCCCAGAACCTGCGGCAGCCCGTCCTGCTGGCCGACTCCACCGCCGAGCTGCTGACGGGCCATGACGTACTGGTCGAGGTCAGCGCTCACCCGGTGCTCGCCCCGGCACTGTGGCAGAGCGTCGAGGAGTCCGGTGCCGCCGCGACCGTCCTGACCACCATGCGCCGCGGCCAGGACGACCGGACGGGCCTCATCGAGGTACTCGACGCCCTCGAACAGCTCGGCCTGAAGGTGGACTCCCCGGGCCGGCGGACTCGGTCGGCGTAGATCCACAGCGGGACCCCGAGGTGGACCCACTGCGCCCCTCCGGATCTGCTACTTCAGGACCATCCGCGGCCGCGGATACGTCATCGTCAGGCCGACGTCCCGGCCGACGTCCCGAAATTCGGCGCTGGTTGGGTCCGCACCCGGCGTGGGGGACCCGTCCCTTGCTTCCGGGACGCAGCTCAGGGTGTCGGTGGTGCGGATCGGCTGGGCGGTCAGCCGGGCGACGGCTCGCTCGACCGGTGGCCGCCGGCGGCGGAGGACGTGTGCAGGTACCTGACGGTCGGCGTCGCGATCAGCCAGGCCGAGGCGGCGAGGCCCAGGGTCACCGGGAACGGCCACTGGGCCAGCGTGAGGAAGACGGCGCCCATGGAGGTCGCCAGGGCCATCCCCATGAACAGGATCGGCGAGCTGCTCCAGAACTCCGGATTCCGTCCGGGCAGTCCGTGGGCGGTCACCACCGTGCCGACGGCGATCAGCAGCGCGGCTTCCGCCAGGCCGAGCCCGACGCTCCAGGACAAGGTCAGGGTGCTCACCTCGTGCCCGTCATGGGCGATCCGGACCACCATGTCCTTCCAGATCTTCAGGTCCACGGCGGCGCCGGCCTCCACGTGCCGGTAGAGGGACTCGTCGACCTCGTACTTCCGGGCGGAGCCCGCTCCGCGTGCGATGTCCAGGTAGTAGCTGCTCCCGTCGTCGACGGAGAAGGACATCCACGCCCTGGTGCCCCGGCCGCTCTCCAGCAGCAGGCAGTCGGCGTCCGGCCCGGGCGTCGGAGTGCCGCAGACGGGGGCGGTGCGGTAGGCACCGCGCTCCTCGAAGGCGCCGAGGAACAGGACGAAACCGAGGACGACCGGCGGCAGGCCCGCGAGGACGGTCAGGGTGCGCGCGGTACGGGAGTCCCGCCACCGCCGCTTCGGCTTGCTCGGAGTCCCCGCCCAGCCGTCCATCGGATCCCCACCCGCCCTACCGCGTCCGTGCGTGACGCACCCCGGCGGTCTCCCGGGCCGCATGCCGGATGATGTCAGGGATGCCCGGCGGGCGCGAGGGAGTTCACCGAGGGCCCTGCCCGCGAGGCAGCCGCACGACGCTGACGAAGTGCTCGGTGTTGCAGCGCAGTTGGGCGCGGGTCCGGACGCAGGTCGTCGCCCTGAAGGGCGATCGGCACCCAGACGCCCCACCGGCTGGTCACCTGGCCGACCGTGTCGCGTGCCGTGCAGTCGGCGTGAAACACCTCATACCGCCTGGCGGTGTCACCGCGTCCTGGCGGCAGGACGCCTGAACGGCGGTGTGCCGTCGGGTCGGGCTTCCGCGCCGGCGCGCGGTGTCGCCGGGGCCGGCTGCCCGAGCGGCCCCGGCGACACCTGCGCGGGTGACCGGCCTCCGGGGCCGTGGCCCGGCTGCCGGTGGGGGTTCTGTCCGGTCCTGGCCGGTCGCGGGGCCGGCGCGGCGGTGCCCGGGCAGGGGGTGGTCGCCGGGCACCGCCGTCCTGCGACCGGCAGGTACCCGGGCAAACGAGCGTGCACCCGATCCGTCACCCGGACGTCGTGGACCGGAGGGAAGGCAGCTGGGCAGCCGGGGTGGTCCCGGCCCCGGTCAGCCCGTCGCGCCGGCTGCCGCCCGGGCCCGGAGGGCGTCGACGGCGAGGCGGGCGGTGGTTCCGATGACGGCGTCGGCGGCGGGCAGGGTGATGGTGGTGGCGGCGGCGCGGGTGAAGACGGCGAGGGCGTAGCGGCCGCCGTCGGGGTATTCGACGACGCCGACCTCGTGGCGCAGCGTGGGGAGGGTGCCGGTCTTGCCGTGGACGCGGACGTCGTCGTAGGGGAAGCCGGAGGCCAGGCGGTGCGGCCAGACCTGGAGGCCGAGGAGGCGTCGCAGGGCGGCGCCGTGGTCGCCGGGGCAGGCGTCGCCGTGCCAGAGGGCGGCGAGCAGGGTGGTCATGTCGCGGGGGGTGCTGTGGTTGGTGAAGGCGGGGTCGAGGACCCTGAGGCGGGCGACGACGGCGGGGTCGACCGGGGAGTCGGGGCCGGTGTCCTCGGCGAGGGCGGCGATGAGGTCGCGGAGCTTGTGGACGGCGACGGTGCGGCTCAGGCCGAGGTCGGCCATGGTGCGGTTGACGGTGTCGAGGCCGATCTGGTCCCACAGGGTGTCGGCGGCGGTGTTGTCGCTGACGGCCGCGGTGAGGTAGGCGAGGTCGCGCAGGGAGAGGCGGGCGGTGTCGAGCATGGCGGCGAGGCCGGTCGGCCCGGGGGTGCGGCCGGCGGCGGGGATCTCGACCTGCCGGGTCAGGTCGATCCGTCCGGCGGCGGCCTCGCGGTACAGCGTCACGAGCAGGCAGACCTTGTGGACGCTGGCGGTGCTGACGGCGGTGTCGGCGCCGAGGCCGATCTCGGCGCCGGTGTCGAGGTCGCGCGCGTGCAGCCGGCCGGTGACGCCCGCGTCGGCGAAGGCCGCGGCGATGCGGGTGCGCGCGGCCCGGCTGTGCGGGGTGCGGTCGGCTGCCGTGCGGTCGGCTGTGGTGCGGTCGGCTGTGGTGCGGTCGCTGGTCACAGCGGGAACTCCATTGCGGGCCGGGGGTGGAGCGGGCGGTTGGGCGGCTGGGGCAGCAGGCCGCCGGGTCCGGTCAGCGCCTCGTGGGCGGTCCGGGCGAACAGCCGGACGGCGGGCCCGCCCCGCCCGGCCGGCCAGGCCGTGGAGGTCCGCCAGGCCAGCGGGGTGCCGGTGAGCGGGCGCCAGACCGTACCCGGTGGGGGTGTGGTGCGCGGCACCAGGGCGATGGCGCTGCCGGTGAGCACGAGGGCGCCCGCGACGTCCGGTCCCGGCGGGTCGACGACGGCCTCGGGGGTGCAGCCGTGCCTGGTCAGCGTGGTGAGGACCTCGTCGTACAGGGCCGGGGCCGTGGCGCGCGGGAAGAGGACCAGGCGCAGGCCGGTCAGTTCGGCCACCGCGAGCTCCGGGCGGTCGGCGTACGGACCGCGGGCGGCGAGCAGGGCGCCGAGCGGCTGGTGCAGGACGGGGCCGAAGGCCAGCCCGTCGGCCGGGCAGGGGTGACGGACGACGGCGACGTCGACGGTGTGCTGGGCGAGTTCGCGCACCACGGCCGCGACCGGCAGTTCCCGCAGTTCGAGCCGGGTGCCCGGGGAGGCGGTCTCGAAGCCGGTGAGCAGCGCGGCCAGGGCGGCCGGCCCGAGTTCGGGCGGGACGGCCGCGCGCAGGGTGCCGGCCCGTCCGCTGCGCAGGTCGGCGGCGGTGGCGAGGAGACGGGCGGCGCTGTCCAGCGTCTCCTCGGCCTCGGCGAGCAGCAGCCGGCCCGCCGGGGTGAGGTCGACGCCGCGCGGGCCGCGGTCGAACAGGGTCACGCCGAGTTCGCGTTCGAGGCGCTGGATCCGCTGGGAGAGCGAGGGCTGGGCGATCCGCAGGCGCTCGGCGGCGCGGCCGAAGTGCCGTTCCTCGGCGACGGCGCGGAAGTGGCGGAGGTGCCCCAGCAGGTCCATGGCCAGTAATCATAGGTGTTTTCTTATCGTCCACTTCATGATTGCGGTCTTGGACTGGGCGGTCGGCGGCCTGTTTAGCTGAGCGCGACCGCGCGACCACGACGGTACGAACCACCGCGAGGGCGCGACCGCGACGGCACGAACCACCTGGGAGACCACCGATGACGCCCGACCTCCGCCGCACCCGCACCGCGCTGCCCGCGGTGGCCCTGCTCGTGGCCGCGCTGATCGGCGGGTGCGGCCGGGCGACGGGTGGCGCCCCGACGGCGACGGCACCTGCGGCGAGCGGCGCGACGGCCCCCGGCGCAGGGGTGGCGGGCGCGACGGTGGCGGGCGCGCCCGCGACCGGCCCGGCGGACGCCTCCTTCGCGGCGCTCGAGCAGCAGTTCGGCGCCCGGCTCGGCGTGTTCGCCGTGGACACCGGCAACGGCCGGGAGGTCACCCACCGGGCCGACGAGCGGTTCGCGTTCGCGTCCACGATCAAGTCGCTCGCCGCCGGGGCCCTGCTGCGGAAGGCGTCCGACGCGGACCTGGACAAGGTCGTCCCCTACCGCCAGGAGGACGTGCTGGCGTGGGCACCGATCGCCTCGCAGCACGTGGCGACCGGCATGAAGCTGCGCGACCTGGCCGCCGCCTCCATCCAGTACAGCGACAACACCGCGGCCAACCTGGTCGTCGCCGAGCTCGGCGGCCCGGCGGCCGTCCAGCGGTCCCTGCGCGACCTGGGCGACTCGACCACCAGCGTCGACCGCACCGAACCCACCCTCAACGAGGCGACCCCGGGCGACACCCGCGACACCAGCACGCCGCGCGTCCTCGCCGCCGACCTGCGCCGCTACGTGCTCGGCGACGTCCTCGCGGAGGGCCGGCGCGGGCTGCTGACGGACTGGCTGGTCGGCAACACGACCGGCGGCCCGTACGTCCGCGCGGGGGTGCCCGCCGACTGGAGGATCGGCGACAAGACCGGCAACGCGGGCTACGGCACCCGCAACGACGTCGCCGTGGCGTGGCCGTCGGGCGGGCGCAGCCCGATCGTGATCGTCGTCCTGTCCGATCGCGGCAGGGCGGGCGCCACCTCCGACGACGCCCTGATCGCCCAGGCGACGAAGACCGTCGTCAGCACCCTCGGCTGACCCTCCCCGACCGGGCCGCTGCGCGGCGGGTTCGGCGGCGGTGGGGTCGGCGGCGATGCGTTCGGCCGCGATGGGTTCAGCGGCGGTGGGTGGCTGTCGCGATGCGGACGAACGAAGGGATCAGCGGGTTCGGGTCGCCCTCGTTCCACGCCACCACCACGCGGCTGGGCGCCATGTCGGCCAGCGGTACCGCGGTCAGTCCCTCGGGCATGCCGTGTCCGAGGGGGGTGATGCCGACCGTGCCGTTCCAGAGCACGGCCTGCCGGCATTCCTGGACGGCCCTCACCGCCGGTCCCCCGCGCGGCCGGCCGCCGGTCCAGTACGCCCCCCACAGCGGGTCGGTGCCGTCCGGGAACCGGAACCAGCACCGGTCGGCCAGGTCGGCCAGCTCCAGGTGCGTGCGGCCGGCCAGGGGGTCGTCGGTGCGCAGCACCGCGCCGACCGGGTCGGTGCGCAGCTCGTGCACGGTCAGGCCGGTCTCGTCGAAGGGGGCGCGGGTGAGGGCGATGTCGACCCGTCCGGTGCGCAGTCCGCAGGTGGGGTCGGTCAGGTCGGTCTCGCGGATGCGGACCTCGATGCCCGGGTGTCGCTTGCGGTAGGCGTTGGCCAGGCGCAGGGCGCCGAGGTCGGTGCCGTCGCCGAGCAGGCCGACGGTGATGGCCGTGGGGCCGGCTTCGGCGGCGACGCGCGCGCGGATCCGGTCGGCGCGGTCGAGGAGGGTGCGGGCCTCGTCGAGCAGGACGGTTCCGGCCGGGGTGAGGGTGACGCCCTGGGCGGAGCGGTGCAGCAGGGTGGCGCCGAGGTCGGTTTCCAGCTGCTTGATCGCCCGGCTGAGCGGGGGCTGGCTCATGTGCAGCCGGGCGGCGGCCCGGCCGAAGTGGAGTTCCTCGGCGACCGCGACGAAATAGCGCAACGTCCGCAGCTCCATACTGCGACGATACCCGTGCGGTATCGGGCACGTGCGAATCGGTCTTGGACGGCCGGGATGCCGGGGCGGTGGAATCGAGGCATGAACGACGCATCGCTTTCCGACCCCGCCGTCCACGTGGCCGGCGTCCAGGAGATCGCCCCCGAGCTGCTGGTGGTCCCGGACCGCGGGATCCCGCTGGTTCCCAACATCGGCATCATCGGCGGCACCGAGGCCGTCCTCGTCGTCGACACCGGCATGGGCACCGCCAACGCCGAGCAGGTCCTCTCCCTGGCGTCCGAGGTGGCCGAAGGGCGCCGTCTGTACCTGACCACCACGCACTTCCACCCCGAGCACGCCTTCGGCGCGCACGTCTTCCACGGCCGGGCCACCTACCTCGCCAACCGCGCCCAGGCCGAGGACCTGGAGGTGAGGGGAGCGGGCTACCTGGAGATGTTCCGCGGGTTCGGCCCGCCGGTCGCCGACCGCCTCGACGGCGACGTCCGCGTGGTCGCCCCCGACGTGGTCTACGACGACGGGTACGACCTGGACCTCGGCGGCCGCCGCGTACGGCTGCGGGCCACCGGCCGGGGCCACACCAAGGGCGACCAGGTGATCGAAGTGCCCGACGCCGGCGTGCTGTTCACCGGCGACCTGGCCGAGACCGGGCAGTTCGCGATCTTTCCCTGGTTCCCGCCGTACGACACCGACGTCTCCGGGATCGGCTGGCTGGCGGTGATGGAGCGGCTGGCGGCCGACGGGCACCGTACGGTCGTCCCCGGCCACGGCGCCGTCGGCGGCCCGCAGGTCCTCGGCGACGTCCGCGACTACCTGCGCGAGCTGCGGGACGAGACCTGGCGGCGACGCGACTCCGCCATGGGCGGGAGCGAGATCGTGGCCGAGGTCCGGGCCCTGCTGATCGAACGGCACCCCGAGTGGACCGGACAGGAGTGGATCGAGAAGGGCGTCGGCTGCCTGTGCACCGAACACCCCACCGTCACGGACCAGGACCCGACGGGCTGAGGAACGACGGGCTGAGGAACGGGTGGGCGCGGGCAGTCGGAAACCGAGCGCCTCGGGCCCAAGCTCCCACGGGACCGGGACCGCTCCGTCCGGGGGCGGCCCGATCACCGCGGCGAGCCGGTCCAGCGTCTCCTCGGTGTTCACGTCCACTCCCATCAGTCGCCCGTTCTCGCCGGAGGCTGTCCGTTTCCGGTGACATCGGAGCCGGTGGGGCAGCCTCGCGGTGTCCTGGCACCGCCCGCATCCGCTGAGCACCTGATCCCCACCCGGCGACCACCACCGCGTTCAGGCCCCGGGGAGCAGACCGGGAGCAGACGGGGAGCACGCAATTGACCTCTTCGGACCTTTCGAAGAGGTCAGTCTTCCCGGCCTCGCCGCCCCGTGACGCCGCGCCAACTCGGAGACAACCGGTGACGCGAGGGCAACACGGCGAACCACACACGATTCGGGCACTCCAGCCGGGGCGGTCGAGGGCCACCTGAGGACCAGGAACCGAGCGACAACGCAGCGGCAGGTGCGGGCTCTGGCGGGGAGGGAGTGCAGACAGGGCCGGCGGTGCGAAAAACCTGTCGTCCGGCAGCCCGACGGGCGGTTGACTGGCACCCGGCACACCGACCGACCGTCGAAGGAGCGGCCTGTGGAGGTCCCGGATTTCACCGTCGTGCTGACCGGCGGGCAGGGCGGCGGGCCCACGGCGCTCAAAGCGGTGCGCGCGGCCACCGGACTGAGCCTGTGGCGCAGCAGGCAGTTGCTGGACAGCGCGCCCGCCACCGTGGTCTCGGGTGTCCCGTTCGACATCGCCGCGCCCATGGTGCGGGACCTGCGAGCGGCCGGCGTGCCGACCGCCGTCCGGTGCGGCTGGTGCCGACGCACCCTGCCCGGCGACGGCACCCCCGTCGATCCCGGACCCTGCGCGTCCTCGTACTGGCCCACCGCCCACTGCCAGGCCAACTCCATGACCAGCTGCGACTGCAGCTTCTGCACCGCCTACGGCCCCCTGCCCGGACACACCATCACCTGAGTGCTGTGGATCGAACACGTCCGCCACGAGAACGGAACTCGCGGAAGTCCTCGACCAGACGCCGTCATTCTCAAGCCCGCCCTGTCCGCCGGCGGGTGGGAGGTCAGCCCACTGCCCGAGCACGGGCGGCCGGGGGGTGATCGGGCGGGATGGGTGTGCCTGTCCTAGACATCGGCGAGTACGGGGTGGACGGTTGAGCCGGTGCGTTCCTTGCGGATGTGGAGTTGGGTGGGGATGCGGTCGCTGAGGTCTCCGACGTGGCTGACCACGCCCACGGCGCGGTCGCCGGCGCGAAGTTGGTCGAGGACGTCCATGACGTCGGTCAGGCTCTGCTCGTCCAGGCTGCCGAAGCCCTCGTCGACGAACAGGACGCCCAGGGGGCGTCCACCGGCTTCACCGGTGACGACGTCGGCCAGGCCGAGCGCGAGGGCCAGGGAAGTGGTGAAGGTCTCTCCTCCCGAGAGGGTGGAGGCCTCACGTTCCAGTCCGGTCCAGTTGTCGTGGATGCGCAGGGTCAGGCCCGCCTTGGCGCGGCCCCTTCCGGGATCCTTGTCCTGGCTGTAGACCAGTTGGAAGCGTTCGGAGGTCATGTTCAGCAGCCGGGTGTTGGCCGCGATGACGATCTCCTTGAGGCGACTGGCGAGGACGTATGCCTCGAGTTCCATGCTGAGGGTATTGGCGGTGCTGCGGCCGTTGGCGACCTCGGCGAGGCGGTCGGACAGCGCGTGGTCGGCCTGCAGGAGTTCCAACGCGGCGACGGCTGGGGTGAGTTCGTCCGTCAGGCGGTGGATTTCGGTGGCGCGGGTACGGGCCTCGTGGGTGGTGTTGGTGGCGGCCTTGACGGCTGCCTCGGCTTCTGTCAGTGCTGTCTGTGCTGCGATGGGGTCGGCCGGGGGGAGCTGGGCGGCCTCGACGAGTTCGGGGGTGGTCAGGAGGTCGGCGACGGCGGCGTCGTCCTTGTCCCGCTGGTCGAGTTCCGTCTGCCACTGGCGGACGGTGTCGGCGGGCCGGAGGGCGTCGGCGGCTTCGTCGAGGGTGGGGAACCCGGCCTCGACGGCGCTGTTGCGGGCGGTCTCGGTGGCGTCGGTGTGGCGGGTGGCCGCTGCCGTGGTTCGCCGGGCGTGCTCGATGACCTCGGCGAGGCGGTCCCTGTGCTGGGTGAGCGTGGTGATGCGTCGTTCCAGGGTGGGGGCGTCGGCGCGGGCTTCGTCGAGTTCGTGGATGATCTGCTGCTGTTCCTGGCGTAGTGTCGTGGCCCGGCTCTGGGCTTCGGTGACCTGCTGCTGGGCCCTGGTGAGCTGCTGGGCCCGCCGGTCGTGTTCGGCCCGCAGCTCCTCAAGGGCCTGCTGGGCCTCCAGGAGCTCGGCAGCCTGCTGCTGGGCCGTGACGTGGACGGTGTGCGCCTGCTCCAGCCGGGTACGCAGCAGCGTGGCGGGTTCGGCGCCCGCGGCACCCTTCGCCTGCGCGTGTCGTGTGGCCACGTCGGTGCGCGCCTGGTCGGCGGCTTCGTGGAGTTCGCGGGCCTTGTCGTACGACTGGGCGGCCTTCTCCTCGTCCGCGCGAGTCGGCTGCTGCGCGGAGGGCTGTGCGGGGCGGGGGTGTTCGGGTGATCCGCACACCGCGCACGGCCGGCCGGCCTGCAGGTCGCCGGCCAGTTCGGCCGCCATACCGTTCAGCCGCTGCTCGCGCAGGTCCAGCCATGTCTTCTGGGCGACCCGGGCCTGGTCGCCACGCTTGTTCGCGCTCTTGGTTGCTTTCTCGAGTTCGGCGGCCAGCGTATCGCGGTCCTCGGCCGCCTCCACCTGCTGGATGAGTGCGTTCTCCTCCTTGGCCAGCTGGGGTACCCGTTCGGCGGCGCTGCGCAACGCGGCGAGGCGGTCGGTGGCGGTGGCGTGGGTGTCGGGCCAGATGTCGAGCCACTCCTGGGCGTCCTCCAGTTCCTCCTTCCCGAGCTTCTCCTTCTCTTCCAACGTGACGATTTGGTGGGCGAGTTCGGTGTGGCGCTCCTCGCGCGGGCGCAGTGCTTCGAGGCGTCCGAGGGTGGTGTTCAGGTCCTGGTGAACCTGTTCCAGCTCGGGTGCGGTCGCGGTGGCGTGAGTGGTGTCCAGGAGCCTGCGGTGCTCGCGTTCGGTTGCCCGGGTGGTGGCGAGCTGGTCGGCACCCACGTCTACGGCGGCCAGCAGCGGGCGCAGGTGTTCGGCGCTGCGGGCGTGCTTCAGGCCGACACGCAGCCGCTCGTTGTGTTCGCGGCTCTGGTCCAGTGCGGTGCGGCGGGCGAGGGCTTCGCTGTAGCGCTGCTGGCGGCCGGCGAGGTCGCCGGTGGTGGTGAGGGTGGCTTTGGCGGCTTTGTGGATCTGGTCGGTCTTCTCCTCGGCGGCGCGGGCGGTGTCGTGGGCGGCCGTGGCGCGGGCGAGGAGGTCGTGGGCCCATGGCAGCAGGTCGGTGCCGCAGGGTGCGCCGGGTGGCGGTGTCGCCTCGGCGAGCCGGGGGCCTGCCGCCTGCTCGATACGGCTGCCGAGCCGGTCAACGGCGCCTTGTGCCTGCTGGAGGTTGTCCCTGACGGTGTCCCGGTGTTCCTTCAGCCAGGTCTGCAGGTCCTGGAACCTGTGGGTGGTGAACAGGTGGCTCAGCAGTGCGCGCCGGTCGTTTGCGCTGGCGTGCAGGAACTTGGCGAAGTCGCCCTGTGGGAGCAGGACCACCTGGCAGAACTGCTCTTTGGTCAGGCCGAGGAGTGCGGTGATCTGTGCTCCGGTTTCCTGGACGTGGGCGCTGACGGGTTCCCACATGGTGCTGCCGTCCGGGCGGGTGGTCCGCTCGTGCAGGTGTGCGGTGGCCTGGTGGGTGGCGGTGCCGTCCTTGGCGCGGGTGCTGCGGTAGGTCTGCGTGGGGGTACGGGCGATCTTGAAGCGGCGGCCGGAGGCGCTGAACTGCAGTTCCACATGGGTTCGCAGCGTGTCCGGGGCGTGGTCGCTGCGCAGCCGGGCGGTGGGCCGGTGGCCGGGGACCGAGCCGTACAGGGCGAAGCACACCGCGTCGAGGACGCTGGTCTTCCCAGCACCGGTGACACCTTTGAGGAGGAAGACGCCCGCGTTGAACAGCTGGTCGAAGTCGATGTCCTCGGTGCGGGCGAACGGTCCGAAGGCGGTGACGGTCATGGTGTGCAGGCGCATCAGAGTGTCTCTCCCCGGGCAGTGACGCGGACGTGTTCGATACCGCGACGCAGCAGGTCCCGTTCGGGTTCGGTGGCGTCGGCCTGGGTGACGTGGCGCAGGAATTCCAGGGCGATCTCGTGGTCGGTGAGGCTCTCCATGCGTTCGCGCGAGGGCAGGTCGTCGGCACAGGGGCCGGTGGCAGCGTGGGTGAGCTTGAGGACGTGCGGAAAGCGTTGCCTCAGGCGTTCCATGGCCATGTGGGAGCGGCTGGTGTCGGTGAGGGTGACGTGGAGCCAGGCTTGTTCCAGGTTTGCGTACTGGTCCTGTCCCAGGAGGTCGTCCAGTTCGCCCTGGAGGTGGGCGAGATGGTAGGGCTCGGGGCAGGGAATGGTGCGGGCGGTCATGGCGCCGTCACCGTCGAGGTCGACGAGCCACATGCTCTTGGGGTGGCCGGCTTCGGTGAACGAGTAGGGCAGTGGGGATCCGCTGTAGCGGACACGGTCGCTGATCCGCTGGCTGCGGTGCAGGTGGCCGAGGGCGACGTAGTCCATGCCGTCGAACAGTGCTGCGGGAACGTTCGCGACGCCGCCGACGGTGATGTCGCGCTCGCTGGCGCTGGGCTCGGCGCCGGTGACGAAGGCGTGGGCGAGGACGACGGCGCGGGTGCCGGGTCGGGTGGCCAGGTCCTCGCGGACTCTGTCCATCGCTGTGCCCAGGACGGCCTGGTGGCTGGTTACGGGCGCGTCGAGGCGCTCGCGGACCAGGGCGGGTTCAAGGTAGGGCAGGCCGTAGAAGGCGACGGGACCGTGTGCGTCGTGGAGCAGCACGGGGCGGGCCAGGTCGCGGGGGTCGGTGCGCAGGTGGATGCCGGCGTGTTCGATCAGTCGGGAATTCACACCGAGTCGGCGGGGAGAGTCATGGTTCCCACTGATCATGACGAGGGGGACGTTCAGCTCGGCGAGTTTCGCGAGGGTGTGCTGGAACAGGTCGATGGCCTCCAGTGGAGGGATCGCCCGGTCGTAGACGTCACCGGCGACGGCTACCGCGTCCACGCGTTCGCGCTGTACCACGTTGATCAGGTCCTCGAGGAAGACGCGTTGGGCTGCGAGGAGGGGTTCACGGTGGAACGAGCGGCCCAGGTGCCAGTCCGAGGTGTGCAGGATCCTCATGGGCTGCGACCGTAGCGCTTACTCTCCGGTCACACGAACTGGCGTTCATTTCGTAGGAATTCGGTTCAGAAGTTTGATGGAAGGCGTCAAGTTCCTTCGGATTCGGCCTGGTTCGGATCATGTGCTGCCTGGGGCGGAGCATGAGGGTGCGGCAGACGTTCTAGGATGGTGCGTCCTGGTACCCCTGCCTCTCCGGCGGCCGGTGGTGCGATGAGTCGCGAGGACGCCCCCGCGGCCCGGCGAGCGAAGTGGAGCGGGACGAGCGCAGTGCACCTGGACAGCTTCAGTGCGAGCGGCTTCCGCTCGCTCACCCACGTGGCGGGCATTCCCGTGAGCCGGCCGACCATCCTGGCGGGGCACAACGACGGCGGTAAGAGCGCCGTGCTCGACGCGCTCGCGTTCCTGGTGGGCGAGCACGTTCTCACCGACGACGACCGCACCTACCGAAGTATCGACGAAGACGGTGGACACGTCTCGTCGCCCGCTCGCTGCGAGAGCACCACTGTGACCGGCCGCTTCGCCCTGGACCACTGGGAGCAGGAGCAGTTCGACCTCCCGTCCCGGGTCGAGGTACGCCGGCACTCGCCGATCGACGGGCCGGCCCGGCTGGAGGTGTGGGGGCCTCAGCCCGACGACGAGCGCCTGCGCTCGCTGGAACGACTTCTGGTTCCCGCTCTGAAGAGCCTGGCCGCGGAGTTCGGACTCAACCCCGCCAGCACGTTGAAGGCCGACCTGCTCACGGCGCTGCGCGCGTACGCCCGTGACCACTCCAGCGGACACGCCTGGCTCCCCGCGCCGGCCGGGCTGTCCAAGCGCATGCCCAGGTACCTCGTGTTCGACGGCAAGGCCGCCCGTCCCGACGACGCCGTCAAGGCCGCATTGACGGAACGCTTCCAGAGCCACGTGGCCGACTCCGATGTCAAGGAGAAGCTGAGCGTCGTGGAGGAGGAGGTCAAGGACCGGCTGCGGGTGGACGCGGAGTCTCTGTGCAAGCACATCCAGGCCCGCTGCCCCGACCTCGCCGAGGTGACCGTCGCGCCGGAGGTCTCCTTCCAGCATGGCTTCCGCGGGGCACCGTTGCAGATCTCACAGGCCGCCGGCGAAGCCGTCGGCCTGGAGCGCTCCGGTCTGGGACGCAACCGCCGTGTGTCGCTGGCCGTGTGGGAGTGGACCAGCAAGCTGCTCGCCGACGAGGAGAACACCGCACCGCAGGTGGCGGACCCCGACGAACCCGCGCAGCCCGGCCCGGTGCAGACCATCGTCGTGTACGACGAGCCCGACACCCACCTCGACTACGGTCACCAGCGGAAGATCATGGCCCTGATCCGGGAGCAGAGCGCACTCCCCCATGTCAGCGTCCTGGTCGCGACCCACTCCATGAACCTCATCGACGGCGTCGACATCAGCGACGTCGTCCACCTCAGGCTCGACAACCACCGCACCGTCGTGGAGCGGCTCGGGGCCGGTGTGGTCGGCGACGCGCTCGACGACCACCTCGGCAAGATCGCGGCCGCCGTCGGCCTGCGTAACTCCGTGCTGCTGCACGAACGTTGCTTCCTCGCCGTCGAGGGGGAAACCGAGCAGCGAGCCTTTCCGCTGCTGTTCCGGCTGTGCGAGGGGCTCACCCTGCAAGCCGCCGGGGTCGCCCTGTGGTCCTGCTTCAACAACGAGGGCGCCCTGCACCTCGCCCGGTACCTGATCACACGGGGCCGCACGGTGATGCTGGTGGTCGACGCCGACAGTCGCAACGCCTCCAAGAGCATCTTCAAGCCCGCCAAACTCACCCAGTTCTTCGGGAACGGGGTCGCGAAGCACGTGAAGTTCCTCGGCGAGCCCGAGAACGACTCCCCGCAAACGGACAGGTTCAACGAGCTGGAGGAGATCTTCGAGGACGAGGTGTGGGCGCGTGTGGCCAACCGGATCTGGGCCAGGCCCGACCCGGACCAGCCCTGGACGGAGGGCGACTTCGCCGCGCTGCGCGGGCAGGGGAAGTTCAGCTCCGGCGTGGAGCAGATGCTCCGGGCCGCGAGCCCGGACGGGCCGGGCGGAAAACCCGAGATGATGTACCAGCTGTCCACGGCCCTGACCGACCCGGCGGACGTTCCCGAGCAGTTGCGGAAGGTCTTCTCCGAGATCAGGAAGCTAGCCGGATAGCCGCGCTTCGCAGCACGGCGCCGCCACCCGACTGCCTGCGCGAGCGCCGCGCCCGCATGCGCTCCTTGCGTTGTTCGAGCGTGGGCGGCTCCCAGGTGTGCCAGCCCACCGGAGGCTTCCAGCGTTGCATGTGCTCACGCTCCTCGAGCCCACACCATCGGCAGCCTCCGGGCAAAGGTATGCGCAGGTCAGAACCCTCGGCAGGCATGTTCGCTCCTCTCGCGACACCCCGTATTCTTCCCCTCACCACTGACAACACGCGCGTCCGGGAGCATTCGGCGGGCTCACCCTGCCGTTGACGGACGGCAGCGCGGGAGCGCGCGTGTGGTCGGGCAGCCGGGTCGCGCTGCCGTGACCCGGCTACCCGACCACACGTCATTTTCGGAGACACCGGGCGCCGGAGGATCAGGGCTCGATGTCCATCCAGGCGATGTCGTTCAGCTCGACGTCGAGGTTGCGGGCGCGGTGGCCGTTGTCCTTGAAGTAGTACTCGCGCAGGCCCTCGGCGAGGATCCGCTCCTGCTCGGCCTGGGTGGCTCCGGCGTCACGGTGCGACGCACAGTTTCTGGGCCACGGCGTGGGGCGTCCTGTGGGTGATGGTACGGGAGCGGGGGTCGTCGGTGGAGCCGACCGCCGAGCTGCAGCCGAACGTGCCGGAGATGTGGAGCATGAAACCGTTGGTCTCGGCAGCCTTGCGGGTGCGATCCCTGACCTTGGGCTGCCACTTCGCGCGAACCTGTTCCTCGATCTTCTTCGCCGCAGCGGGCTTCGGGTTGCCCCGGCCCTGGAACCAGCGCTGCACGGTGCGCCGACTGACGCCGAGCTCGGCGGCCAGGACCTCGGTGGATCCCTTGGCGCCCTTGAGCAGGAACCGCATCCGGACCTGGACGAACTGCGGGATCGGGCGGGTGCGCTCGGCGCGCGCCAGACCCTCGTCGATCTCCCCCGTCGGGCTGCCCTTCCTCGGGGTCGTGGTGGTGGGCCCGCCCGGCCGGCGCCGGGCGGGCGGGGTCACAGGGTCCAGCCGATAAGGGTGAGGTGGTGGCCGCGGTCCCCGAGGTCACGCCCGCGAGCCCCCCTCGCGGGCGTGGACCAGCGGCAGCACCAAGTCGTCGTCGCCGGTCGGCACCGTGCCAGCGAGCAGGCCGTGCCGGCGATAACGCTCCAGGAGCCGCACTTCGTCCGCAACCGGGTGCTGTACACCGCCGAACTGGCCCACGACCGGCTCGGCCGCGGGGACCTGGCGGGCGCGGCGCACCACGGCTCGGCCGCCGTCGCGCTGTTCGACGCTGTCGGCTCGGCCCGGATCCGGAGCATGCTCGCGGACTCCGTCGCAGCTCCCTGTCAGCCGGGCGCGCGACCGCCGGCAATCGCCGGCACTCGTTCGGAGGCAGAGCAATCGTGTCGGCTGGCCGCCACGATCGACTCGTGGTCGCCTGTACGTGCAGTAGGAGCAACTCAGTCCGATTTCTCCTGCTGTCCGGTTCCCCTTAAGGGCCGACCCCGACTTGATTCGGTGAATCGCCACGAAAGCTACGGCCCGTCGTTCACCGGGCAGTCGGCTGTCGGCCGACCCCGACACAGGAGTTCACCATGACAGGCATCGACACCAAGGCGCTGGCTGCCGCGCTCAGCCAGGCCAAGATCAATCTGGAGACCGCCATCAGCGAGTTGTCCGGTGCCGAAGGAATCAGCGCCGAGAGCCTTCCCCGACCCGAGGCGGCCAAAGACAGCAACAACAGCGGTTGCAACAACTCCGGCTGTCACGCTCTTCCCGACTGATCCGCCGTCCGTCCACCGGCGACCTGGCAGATCATCCTGGAACCGCGGGCTGCGGGATCGTCCCCGTAGCCCGCGTCGCGCGACCGACCGAGAGTGAGATGAATCCATGGCTGTCAGACTTTCCAGATACCACGTGGTCAGCCCACCCTTCCTCGACGAATCGCAGGGGCACAGCAGGCGAATGGTCTTCGCGACCCGTAGCGCGGAGGTCCGAATCCTGGGCGAGCGGACCTGGGATCTCGTCCGCAGCAGTCCCGAGATGCTGCCCGTGGGAATTCTGGATGATCTGACCGATATCCGGCTGCTGGTCGACGAGAACGAGGACGAACTGAGTCACGTAGTGGGGGAGAATCAGCGCGCCATCGATGACTACCGCCGCCTCTCTCTTGTCGTCACTCCGACCGCCCAGTGCCAGCTCGGCTGCGGGTACTGCGGGCAGGAACACTCGGCGCGCTGGCTCTCGCCGCGCCATCAGGACGCGTTCGTCCGCCATGTCGGCCGCAAGCTGGAGAGGTCGACGTACCGTGGCGTGGACGTGTGCTGGTTCGGTGCGGAGCCGCTGGTCGGCATGTCCGTGATCCGCGAACTCACACCCCGGCTGCGCACCGTATCCGAAAGGTCCTCCTGCTCCTTCGGCGCACGAGTCATCACCAACGGCCTCGCCCTGAGCAAGAGGATCGCCCGCGAGCTGGTCGATCGGCACGCGGTCCGTTCGATCGACATCACCTTGGACGGACCGCCCGAGTATCACGACGAGCGGCGTGGCACGAAGGCCGGAACGCCGACCTTCCGGAGGATCTTCGCCAACCTGGTCGCCCTTGCCGAATCCGATCTCGATGTGGGGATCACCCTGCGGATCAACGTGGACGCCAAGAATTACCACGGAATTTCCCGGCTCATCGAGATGCTGGCTGCGGCGGGACTGCAGAAGAGGGTCGCTTGCTACTTCGCCCCGATCCATTCCTGGGGGAACGACGCACACACCGAGGCACTTCCGAGCGAGCGCTACGCGGCCCTTGAGATGGAATGGTACGCAGAGCTGATGCTCGCCGGATTCGCCACCAGTCTGCTGCCTGAGCGAAAGCGGATCGTTTGCCTGGCTGTGCAGCCGGAAGGTGTCCTGGTGGATGCCGGTGGGAACCTCTTCCACTGCACCGAGGCACCCTACGTTCCGGCCTACGGGGAACCCAATGCCATGGCCATCGGAAACGTCGAGACCGGTGAGGTGCCGGGGCGGCGGATCGGCCTCGCCGACTTCAACAGCGCGGTCCTGAAAGGTGCGCACGACTGCTCCTCCTGCGCGATGCTCCCCGTGTGCGGCGGGGCGTGCCCCAAGCTCTGGGGAGAGGGGGTGGCCCCGTGCCCCAGCACTCTCCACAACATGCCGCAACGGCTCCTGCTGACGCTCGCGGCGAAGCGGGCGCACGGCACATCCCTCGCCGGAGCCGTCTGAACGAGGTGAGGCTCGCTCTCGCCGACGACGCCGTGGTCCTCGGCACCGAACGTGGACTCGTCATTGCGGACGACCTGGGCACTCAGGCCCTCGGCGGTCGGGAGCTGGGGCGGTTCGCGGCCGGTCTGCTGCCACTGCTGGACGGCACTCGTTCCCGGCAGGAAGTAGCCCTTGCCCTGGGGCCGGACCTGACCGAACAGGTGTCGCAGTTCATCGATCTACTCGACCGGCGCGGTTTGCTGGAGGCCGATCCCGACGACCGGTCGGCGCCCCAGGCGGAGCCGGCGTCCGCACTGGCGACAGTCGGAACACCCCCCTCGACGGCCCACGTCACCGTGTACGTCGGTGCGCCCTGGGGTCTGGAGGCCGCCGGTCGCCTGGCGGAGCTGGGTGTTCGAAAGATCACCCTGGTCAACCCGAAGGGCCGCGGGGGTCCGGGCGGCGTCGCTGCCGCGATCACCGACAGCCCGGCAGGGGAAGCACCCTGGTGCGACATCGACACCGTTCCGGTCCATGACCTCGGCAGACACCTCACGGGCGTCCCGGCACAGGACCGGCTCCTGCTCGTCGCACTGCGGAGCAGCGAAGTGCGACGCCACCTCGACGTCGCCCGGGTCGCCCACGAGACGGGAACCCCGCAGTTGTACGGGACCATGAAGGGACTGTCCGGAATCGTCGGGCCATTCGTGGTACCGGGCGCGTCGGCCTGCTGGAACTGCTGGCGGCTCCGGGAAACGGCGTGCTCCGCCGCTCCCTGGGCCGAGCAGCTCGTCCAGGCGACGCGGGCGTCCGCCGCCCCGAAGCGCCGTGATCGAGCCCCGGCCCTGCCGGACACGATGTCGAGCGCGCTGGGCTGTCACCTCGCGCTAGCGGCTCGCCGGTTCCTCTCGACGCCGACCGCCGGCGCGGCGGGTCGGCTTCAGGTGCACAACTTCGCGACCGGCCGGGCGACCGAGCACCGGGTCGTCCGGATGCCCCGCTGCGCCGTCTGCGGTACTACGCCGACCGACCGCGCCGAAAGGGCCGGACCCGGCGCAGCCTCTCGAACGACCACGGCGCGCGAGCTGCGCGAGTACCTGGTCGATCCCCGGGTGGGAATCGTGCGCAGCGCGGGCACCGAACGCAACGGCATCTGTCCGACTCTGATCACGGCGCACGCCACCATCAGCACCTACACCGAGGATTCGGACCTTCGGAACGTGCGGCCTGGTTCCCCTCGGGTCTTCGACAGCTGCTGGGGACGGGCGTTCACGGAGGAGGACGCGTTGATGAGCGCGCTGGGCGAGGCCGTCGAGCGCTACTGTGTCGCCGTGCCGCCCCGGGATATCCGCATCGGGCCTGCCGCCTGGTTGGACGGCGACGTCATCGATCCGCGGTCCCTTCACCTGTACTCCCCAGAACAGTACGACCGGCCGGGATTCCCCTTCCGTCCCTATGAGCCGGACGCCTCGTACCAATGGGTGCCGGGCCGGTGGTCGGACGGCACCGGAAGCGTCTGGCTGCCGGCGGAACTGGTCTACTACCTGCCGCACAGCGACAGGCTCGCCCAGGGAACCACCAACGGCCTTGCCGCCGGGCGCGGTCGGGAGGACGCGGCCTTCCGGGCCACCTTGGAGGTAGTGGAACGGGACGCGCTCCTCAGGATGTGGTCCACCCGCACCACCCCGCCACGGATCTCCCCCGATCATGTCGGTGAGTCGTGCCCCGCCACCGGTCAGATCGGCGGACTGACGCGGGACCTCGAGACGAACGGCCTGACGGTGGAGTTCTACCTGCTGCCCGCCGCTGGCGACGTGCCGGTCGTCCTCTGCCTCGGACTCGGGGACGGTGTGCTGTGGCCTTCGGTGACCGTGACCACGGCAGCCCACCCGAGCGCCCGCACCGCGCTGGAGAAAGCCCTGCTGGAGCAGGCTCAGACCGCGCTCTCCCTACGGGCGGCGCTCTCGTCCGGGTGCAGCATGCCGTCCTGCGACTCGGAGGTGAGGACCTTCCGCGATCACGCGCTGCGCTACGCCGCACCGGCGGCCCGCCACCGCTTCTCGTTCATCACCCGCGCCACTGATGTCGTGCGGCTCGGCGACCTTCCGGTCCCACCCGTGACGGAGCGTACGGTCCAACACCTCAGCCGCCGGATGGGCATGCCCGTCGCCATCGCCGACATCACGTCGAACGACTTGGCTCCTACCGGTATCAGGGTCGTCCGCGCGCTGGTCCCGGGTCTGCGCCCGCTGTACTGCGGGGCTGGTCTTGAGCGATTCGGAAGCGGCGGAGCGGGCATGCACCGCGCTCCGCATCCCATGTGCTGACCGACGCGCCCGACGGTCTGGCTTTGTAGGTGGGTTGTGCTCACCTACAAGCCACCACCGTCGCCCAGTGCTCAGAACCGCTGCGGCATACGACGGGCCGGCCGGGCCTCCGTCGCGCTGCAGTTCCTGGACACCGGGCGTGGCGGGCCGGGTGAAGTGGACCAGGCCGCCGCCGAGTGCAACACGGTCCGGGGTGCCGGGGAGCGGGCGGAGGGGCCGGCCCAGCGGGGCGAAGCCGGCAACGGCCATGGGGCCAACCTTGACGAACTTCTCACCGTCAGTCTTCGACGACGGCACCACCGTCGCTGCCTTCTCCCCCCGGCGGAGGAGAAGGCACGGGTTCGCGCGGCGGCAGCGAGGCAGGGTCGGGCGAGCCGGCGGGGCAGCGCAGGCCGACCCAGGCCAAGCCGTCACGACAGCTGCAGCTGCGGCCCGGGCCGGGCGGGACCGGGCCCGGGCAGGCGGCCGAAGCGGGGTTGCCGCACCCCTGGCCGGGGTCGGATCACACCCCGCCCCCCCCCCCCCCCCCCCACCCCCCTAACGCCCGCCCCACACCCCCGCCCCCCAGCCCGGTGGCCCCAGACC
>NZ_JBSHAP010000038.1:0-35713 GCF_053611565.1 Kitasatospora sp. NPDC054795 | reverse complement strand
AAGCGCTTGCCCAAATTTGCCAAGCAGTAATGACTGCTTTCGGGGTGGCGGGGGGGGGGGGGGAGGGGGCCCGGGCGGGGGCCCTTTGCGGGTTTCCGTCCCCGGTGGGGGTTGAGGAATCCACCCGGCACCCCGCCCCCGCCCACAGCCCCCCTTCCGGCCGTCCACACAGCCCGTCCGGACGGCCTGTGCGCTCAGACCCCAGTGCGGTACCTGGACGGTCGAGCCGGGCGTGCATCACCCGCGCTTCCCACCACAGGTCCGCAGGGGCGGGGTGCCAGGGCCGGCAACCGGCAACCGGCAACCCGTCAGCAGACGTACCAGTTCGTCCAAGTGCCGCTGCCGTTGATGGTGTTGCACCAGTAGAGGTCGTCACCACCGAGTACCGCCACGCTGGGGATCCCATTGGAGACCTTGCCCAGGACGCCGTCCTTGACGCCGCTGCTGCTGCCGAGAGTGGCCCAGGTGGACCATGATCCGTTTGCGCTGGTCTGGACGGTGTGCCAGACCTGCTGGTCGCTGCCGACAAGCACCCAATCGTGCCGGCCGTCCCCCCAGATCCAGCCATAGGGTGTGGTTCCGCACAGGCGGGGTACGGCGGACGCACCGTCATTGAAGTAGGCCATGCAGTCTCCGTTGGTGCCGAGAACCGTGTGGCTGACGAGGGTGCTTGCGGTGCTCGGGCTTGCGGCGGTGTCCTGCGCACCGGCAACGGCGGACCCGTTCGGGGCCGGTGCCGCCGACGCCGGCGTGGCGGCGACTCCGAGCGCGAGCGAGGCCGCGGCGACGGCGGCCGCGGCGAAAGTACGCATCTTGATCATGGAATTCCCCTCCCGTAGGTGACAGCGGGCCGCTTTCGGGTGGAGGCGGCCGCTCTCACCAAGGAGATTAGAAGCCGGAGCCCTCCGGTCGGCGGCTCCTGACGGGCGGGAGGACGCGCTGTCAAGAACCGGCGACGCTGTGCCAAGTCGCCGCCGGCCCACCACCCCACGGACTCCCCCACCGTCCATACCGGGCCACCGTCCCGGTCCGGCTCGCCCGTGGCCGCACCTACTCCTGGCAACAGATCGCCTGGATCGACGCCGGGAGACCAAGACCTACCGCACGCGGTCGCGCGCGGCCCGGGTCGGTGCCGCGGGGGGGTCGAGGCCGGAGGTGGGGAACCGCCTGCGGCGATGCGCGTCCGTTTCTGGTGCCCGGCGGTGTTGTTCGACAGGATGTTCCGGTGGCGAACTTGACCCGGATCTGGACGATGACCCGTACCAACTTCCGCGCGGCCGACCCGGTCGAGCGGTGGACTGCGCGCGCGGCCTGGGTGGTGTTGACCGCGACGGCCTGGCTGGCGGTGATGTTCACGACCGTCTGGGGGGCCATGGTCGCCGGGGTTCCCGCCGGTACCGTGGGGTGGTTGGCGGTCGTCCTCTCGGTGGCGGTCCCCGCCGTCTCGCTGGTCGCCGTCACCTCCGAGCCCGGCGGGCGCCTCGGTGCGCCGGCGTTGACGGTTGTCCTCCTGCTGGCGGCCGCCGTGCTCGTCGTCAGCTTCATCTGAGTCGAGGCGAACGGCTCCCGGACAGCCTCTGCGGGTACGCCCTGTCAGGGCGTACCCGCTGGGGATGCCCTGAACTCGGTTGATTCGTCGAGGCGTTCGAGAGGCCGGACTGCGGACTCCCGGAGCGCGCGCAGGCGTTCACCCGGCGCGCCGCCGAGGAGTTGGGGGTCGAGGTGCGGGCGCACGGTCGAGGAGGCGGTGCGGGAGCGCGACGTCGTGGTCGTCGCAACGAACAGCCCGGTGCCCGTCCTGGACGCCGACTGGATCGCACCGGGCACGCACGTGACGACGCTCGGGCCCAAGTCGCTCTCGCGCCACGAGGTCCCCGCCGCCCTGGCGGACCGCGCACACGCCCTTGTGACGGACTCGCTCGCGCAGACGGCCGACTACGCCGAACCGCACGTCCTGCCCGTCGAGCGGATGGTCGACCTCGGTGCCGTCCTGGCCGGCGCCGAGGTCGCCCGCACCGGCCGGGACGACATCACCGTCTTCTGCTCGGTCGGCCTGGCCGGCACCGAAGTCGCCGTCGCGGCGGTGCTGTTGGAGGATTCGCGCTGAAGCCGGCCGGGGTGGGCGTTCGCCACGGCGGTCGATCCCGTCCAGCGGCGCCAGGTCGGCGGCCCGGTCACCACCCCGGGCGGTCGTCAGCGCGAAGGCGACCTTTGATCAGAATCACGCTGCCGACCGGGCACAGGTCAGCAGTTCACGATGGTCGAGACGGTCGCGGTCGATTGCGGCCAGCCGGGCTGGTCCACGCTGAACTGGGCGGTCACGGTGCGGCCGCAGGGCACGGTGCCCGTGATGCCGCCGACGTCGCTCCCGCCGGTCGGGATCAGGACGGTCGGGGTGATGGTGCCGAGCGGTGGGCTGGTGACGCCGACGCTGGTCAGCCGGAAGGAGACCTGCTGGTCCTGCCAGGTCGGGCTGGTCGGAGTGGCGCGCCCGAACACGTACACCTGGCCTCCGTTGTTGTTGATGCAGGCCCTGATCGTGATGTAGTTCGGCGCGCCCGGGTCCCCGCAGACGGTGGTACCTGGCATGCCGGCGACGGATGCGGTGGCGGCAGAGGCGGTCTGGGTGCCGGTCAGCGCCGCCAGAGCGGCGGTACCGGCGAGAACGGCAGCAAGGCGTTTCAAGGGGCCCTCCTTCGTTCGGTGCTCTCGGCGGGCACCGAAAGCACTGTGACATGTCACATAGTTCTTACGGCATTGTGACAGCCCACCGCGAACGGTGCGCCGCGTTCGCGCAAAGAAAGCCGTCCTGTTCTCCGCGGCCCCACCGAAGGGCCCGGGTTGGACCATCGGTCCGAACGGGAAGCACGCGCCCGACGGCGACCTGATGGCTTCCCCACGTCCGGGCCGGTCCACGGACGTACGCCGCACTGCGGCCCGAACGGGCGGACCTCCGGCGGAGGGGGGCCCGCGGAGCGGCTGCGCCAGACGCGGGAGGAATCCAGGGGCTGATCGGATGAGACGGGCCGGAGGATCCGCGCGGGGCGCGTGGACGGCGGGCGCCGAAGTGATTCTCCGCGACGGAGCGGCCGGGTGACGGACCGTCGTTGCGTGCTAGAACCATCGACGGCCGTGAACGCCCACTCGCGATCACCGCCCCCTGCACCGCCGCACCGCCGCACCGCTGTACCGCCGTACCGCGCACACTTCCGGCCGCTCTTCCACCGAAGGAGAAAACATGTCCGTCGCACGAATCATACGGACCGCGCGAACCGCGCTGCTCGCCGCCTTCGCCGCGCTCACCCTGCTGCTCACCGGTACCGCCACCGCGACGCCGGCCTCCGCCACCGCCACGGGGCTGGACGACACCTGGGCCTGCTCCGTCCCGTCCGGCTACGTCTACGAAGGGGTCGTCTTCAGCCAGACGTGCAGCGGCGGCGGCAGCTGGAAGTCGCCGCAGTACCACCTGCGCACGCCCGTCGACGGCCTCACCTCCTGCTCGACCGCCCCGGGTTTCACCTACGACTCCGCCGGCTCGTCCACCACGTGCAGCCTGACGCAGGGCGTCCCGTCCACCACCTTCCACCTCCGCACGCCGGTCAGCGGCATGTGGGCGTGCAGCGTCCCGAGCGGTTTCACCTACAGCGCCACCACCTCGAACCTGGACTGCGCCACCGTCCGGGGCGTGCCGACCACCAAGTTCCTTCTGTCCCGCTGACCGGCTGAGCCGGAACACGGGAACGGGTGGGCCGCCCCGCAGCGGCCGGGTGGCCCACCCGTCGGCCGTGATCGGGTGGCGGGCTTCTCCGCCGGGCCGGCGATGACGCACGACTCCGCTCTCCGGCCGGAGCCCCGCCCCCTGGCAGTCGCCCGGTCGGGGGCGGGGCTCCGAACTACGTACGGTTCGCGGTTATCCGAAGCCGCGGGCGTCCTGCTTCAGCGCGGTGTCCACGGTCAGCGCGGTCGCCACGACCAGGCTGAGCAGCGGGTCGGCGAGCGGGCGGTGGATCTGGAGCACGTAGTTGTCGGCCGTGGTGAACATCGTCTTCGCCAGGCCTTCCCAGGTCTTGGTGATCCGGGCGACCTCGGTGTCCGTCTCGTCGACGATGGAGAAGTTCCAGGCCCGCCAGTTCTCCGCCTTGATGGCGCCGATCTTCTGACCGCCGACCTCCAGCGAGAAATTGATCTTCCCGATGGCGTTCTGCTGGATGATCTGGCCGACCTCCTGGCCGTTCGGACGCTGCACGATCACCCGCGACTTGATGAGCTTCGCCGGGCGGGTCAGCAGCAGCACCGGGGTGCCCTGCGCGTCACGGATCTCCAGCTTGTGGGTCAGGTACTGGTCGAGGGAGGAGAGCAGCCGCAGCACCTTGCGCAGAGCGCTCTGGCCGACCTGGACCACCGAGCCCAGCGTGGCGCCCTGCTGGTCGAAGACGGAGTACTCGTTGGTCAGCTCGATCAGCTTGGCCTTCTGGTTCACCACCAGGACCGGCTCGGAGAAGAGGGTGCCGCCGCCACCGTAGACCGGTCCGACGCCCGCCTGCTGCTGCACCTGGCGCTGCACCTTGGCGGAGTCGCCGGCCGGAGCGGCCGACTGCCCGGGGAAACCGGGGGTGTTCGTGTTCTGGGACATGGCGGGCAGGCTAGGCCCAATCCTCTGTGGGGAGCTAGATCGTTTTGAACGGCCCCCGGGTTCCTCAGGGACTTCGCGTTGCGAAGTTGACCTGCGGGTTTGGGTGTTGCGGACGACAGTCGGCCGGCACCTGACGCAGTGGATGTGTCCGATGTCACATCCACTGATCGTGCGTGGGCGGATGACGGCCTGCCTCACGGCAGGCCGTCCCAACGCCTGGACGGCGGGAACCTGTGCCCTGCCGGATACCGGGCGCGGGGGGACGACCTCCCTGGACACTCGGGACCGCGAGCACCGGGAGCGTGCGGCGGCGGCGCGACGGCGGCCGGGTGCGGAGGCCACGGCAATCCCGCCGGGGGCCAACGGCGTTGATGTCGGCCGTCGTGCCGCGTCGGGTTCGGCCTCGGGCCGGCCGTGTCGGTTCGCCGCAGGTCCGGTCGGGTCGTTGGCGAGTCATTGCCGGGTCTTTGCCGAGTCATTGATGGTTGGCGAGGTGGCGGGATAGCTTCACTCCTGCACCACCCGTCCTGTACCACCCGTCCTGTTCCTGCCCGGCCGGCGCGCTGTCTCGGCCGGGTCCTGCACCCGGATGATGTGGAGACCACATGACTCGACTGCCTTCCTTACTGCGGCTCGGCCCGGCCGTGCCGATCGTGCTGTCGCTGACCGCCTCACTCGGATTCCTCCCCACGCCGGCCTCGGCGACGCCCCGGGCGCAGTACGCCGCGCAGGCCGAGGACGCGCACCCCCTGGCGTACGTCGTCAACACCAGGACCGACCGTCGCACGATCGCCGAGGTACAGCGGGCCGTCGCCGCGGCCGGCGGCACCGTCGTCGTCACGTACGACGGGATCGGCGTCATCGTCGCCCACTCGGCGAACCCCGACTTCGGCAGGCGGATGCGCGCGGTGCGCGGAGTGCAGTCGGCGGGCGCCACGCGGACCGCGCCGCTGAGCGCGGCGGGGACCACCGACGACGGTGGGGTGCGGCGCCTCTCCGAGGCCGAGGCGGCGAGGATCGCGAAGGCGTCCGGCAGCGGCACCGAACCCCTCGAAGCCGAGCAGTGGGCCCTGCGGGCGATCGGCGCGGACAAGGCCGCGGAGATCAACCCCGGCAGCAGGGACGTCACGGTCGCCGTCATCGACACCGGCGTCGACGACACCCACCCGGACCTGGCCGCGAACTTCTCCCCCTCGCAGTCCGCGAACTGCGCCAGTGGCAAGGCCGACACCGCGTACGGCTCCTGGCGGCCGGTGGACGCGGACTACTTCCACGGCACGCACGTGGCGGGGACGATAGCCGCGGCCCGCAACGGCGTCGGCGTCGCGGGCGTGGCACCCGGGGTGAAGGTCTCCGGCATCACGGTCTCCCAGCCCACCCCGCGCCAGCTGATCTACGCCGAGAGCGTCGTCTGCGCCTTCGTGTTCGCCGCCGACCACGGTGTGCAGATCACCAACAACAGCTACTACGTGGACCCGTGGCAGTACAACTGCCTGGACGACCCCGACCAGAAGGCCATCGTCGACGCGGTCGACCGCGCCCAGCTCTACGCGCAGCGCAAGGGCACCCTCAACGTCGCCGGGGCCGGCAACGCCAACCACGACCTGGCCTCCGACGGCTTCACCGACGGTGGCAGCCCCAACGACTCCACCCCGGCAAGCCGGACGGTCGACCCGCACAGGTGCTGGGACCTTCCCGCACAACTGCCGGGCGTCGTCACGGTCGGCGCGACCGGCGCCAGGAACGCGAAGGCGTACTACTCCAACTACGGCCTCGGCGTGATCGACGTCGCGGCGCCGGGCGGCGACCAGTACGTGGCCTCGGACGCCCCGTCCGGGCACCCCGGCGTCCTGTCGACACTGCCGAACAACCAGTACGGCTACGAGCAGGGCACGTCCATGGCCACGCCCCACGCCTCCGGTGTGGCCGCGCTGCTGAAATCCGCCCACCCGGAGGCGACCCCGGCCCAGTTGCAGGCACTGCTCAAGGCCCAGGCCGACAACCCGGGGTGCCCGGCCGGCCCGGCCGACCCGCACGGCGGGAACGGCGGGAACGGCGGGAACGGCGGCGGTTCCGGGGACGCCGTCTGTGCGGGCGGCAAGCGCATCAACGGCTTCTACGGCTTCGGCATCGTCAACGCACTGCGCGCGGTCGAGTAGTCGGCACCGCACCGGCCCCGCCGCCGTGGCCGTCCTCGCGCTCGCCGGTTCCGCCCCTGAACCGGCGAGCGTCGGACGTCGCCGCGCTGCCCGCGGCCCTTGGATAAGGTGCCGGGATGGCCCTCGACTCCCCCCGGCTGCTGCGTGCCGATGCCGCCCGCAACGCGGAAAAGATCATCCTGGCTGCCCGGGAGGTCTTCGCCGAGCAGGGCCCCGACGCCCACCTCGACGACGTGGCGCGCCGGGCCGGCGTCGGGTCCGCCACGCTCTTCCGCCGCTTTCCCGACAAGGCCGCGTTGCTGCGGGCCGTACTGGACCAGCGTTTCGGCGAGCACGTCCGTCCCGTCATCCAGGCTGCCGCGCACGACGCCGATCCCGCGTCCGGGCTGGTCCGTGTGCTGGAGGCGGCCCTGGAATCGGTGGCCGGCGACTACAACGTGCTGGCCGCCGCCCGCGCCGCCGGCGTGCTGACCCCGGCGACCGGGGAGGAGTTCTTCGCCGCGCTCGACGCTCTTCTGACGCGCGGTCAGGACGCGGGCGTGATCCGCGCCGACCTCGTGCCCGACGATCTGCACCGCATCGTCGTCATGCTGGTCTCGGTGCTGTGGACGATGGAGGCCCGGGAGGACGGCTGGCGCCGGTACCTGGCCCTGGTCCTCGACGGCCTGTCCCCCGCCGGGGCCCGCCCGCTGCCCTGCCCCGCCCCCGCGCTGCACACCCGTACGCCCTGACGTCCTGACGTCCTGACGTCCTGATGCCTGACGCCGAGGCAGGTGCCGGCCGCCACGCCGGGCGGCCGACACCGGCCGGCACCCCGGCACCGCCGGCGCCGCCGTCCGTCAGCGCGCCGGGCGCAGCCGGATCGCCGAGGCCGGGCACATGGCGGCCGCCTCGCGGGCCTGTTCCGCCGCCGGGCCGCCGGGGTCGGCGGCGAGCACGACGACCCGCCCGGCCTCGTCCTGGTCGAACACCGACGGCGCGGTCATCGCGCACTGCCCCGACGACACGCACCGCGAGGTGTCCGCCTCCACCCGTGCGGCGGGCCGCTCGGGCCGATGGTCCCGGTTCACCACAGGACCGGGACCTCGCCGATGCCGCCCGCCAGCCGTTCGGAGTGGTCGCGCAGGCTGCGCGCGTCCACCGCCAGCCGCAGGCCGGGGAAGCGCCGGAACAGCGCGGTCAGCGCGATCCGCATCTCGGTGCGGGCGAGCGCGTTGCCGATGCAGTAGTGACCGCCGTGTCCGAAGGCCAGGTGCGCGTTGGGGGAACGCGACGGGTCGAAGGCGTCCGGTTCCTCGAAGGCCCGGGCGTCCCGGTTCGCGGCGTTGATGGCCACCAGTACCGCGTCGCCCCGCGCGATCGCCGTCCCGGCGACGGTGACGTCCTCGCGGGCGTAGCGGGTCAGGCCCAGGGCGCCGGGGGCGGCCATCCGCAGGACCTCCTCCACGGTGGCGCGGGCGGACCCCTCGGGGTCGGCGGCGAAGCGGTCGCGCCGGGCGGTGTCGCTCAACAGGAACAGGACCCCCAGGTCGATCCGGGTCGACGTCGTCTCGTGGCCCGCGAACAGCAGCCCCACCGCCAGGCGGGTCATCTCCTCCTCGGTGAACGAGGGATCCTGCGCCTGTGCGGCCAGGATGTCGCTGATCACGTCCTGCCCCGGCCGTTTGCGCTTCTCCTCGGCGACGGCGGCCACGTACGCCTCGAACTCGGCCATGGCCGCGGCCCCGTCGGCGCCGCCGTACAGCGCGGCGATCCGTTCCGACCAGCCGCGCAGCAGGTCCCGGTCCGCGACCGGCACGCCCAGCAGCTCGCAGATCACCATCACCGGCAGCGGGAACGACAGGTGGTCGTGCAGGTTGACGGCACGTTGCGGATCCCGCGAACGGTCCTCGTCCATCGCATCCAGGCAGGACGCGGCGAGTTCCCCGATCCGCTCGCCCATCCGGCGCATCCGCGGCGCGCTGAACGCGGGCGCCAGCATCCGGCGCATCCGTGTGTGTTCGCGGTCCTCCTCCTCGGGCGTGACGGCGGGGCGTGTGTGCAGCGCCGAGGCCGAGATCCTCGGGGCGTCCTCGGTGTCGGGGCGCAGCCGGGAGAACCGGGTGTCGCTCAGGATCACCCGGGTTTCCTCGTAGCGGGTCACCAGCCAGGCCGGGTCGCCGGCGGGTGTCGTCACCCGGGTGATCGGGCCTTCCTCGCGCAGGCGTGCGAGCAGTGGCGCCAGGTCCAGGGCATTGGGGCGTTCGAAGGGTAACTGCGGTGCGGGCGCGGTCATGGTCTCTCCTCACCGGCCGAAGGGCCACAAGAGCAGGGAACGCTCGGCGGAGCCGCTCTCTCCCGCACGGCCGGGCCAGGACCGACGAGTGGCCTTCCGGGCCGGCAAGTGAGAGTCGGCTCTCTCTTCTCTCGGGAGAGTAACACCGTCGGCACGCACAGTCAGCCACTGCCGGAACGCCCACTTCGAGTCACCGGCGATGTCGAATGTGTGACACCCAAGGTGGTCGGGGACCGGCGCGGCGATGAGTCTTCCGGCCCCGGAAGGTCTACATCTCGACGGGGACGACCAACTCATCGGGAGTGCAGACATGGGCCTCATCCACATCGAACTGTTCGCGACCCTCGACCTCGTCGGTCAGGCGCCCGGCGGCCCCGACGAGGACCCGGTGGGGTTCCCGTTCGGCGGCTGGCAGGCCCCCCTGATCGACGAGGGCACCGGGGCGCAGATCCTCGCCGCGTACGAGGGCACGGACGCCCTGCTGCTCGGCCGGCGGACGTACGACATCTTCGCCACCTACTGGCCGCACCAGAAGGACGGCGAGATCGCCGAGCTCTTCAACCGCGTCCCGAAGTACGTGGCCTCGCGCGGCACGCCCGGCCTCCCGTGGGCCGGATCCACGCTGCTGGGCCCGGACCTGGCCGGCGCGGTGCGCGAGGTCCGTGACCGCCACGAGCACGTGAAGGTCGTCGGGAGCCTGGACCTGGTGCAGACCCTCCTGCGGGAGAAGCTCTTCGACCGTCTCGACCTGTGGGTGCACCCGATCGTGCTCGGCGTCGGGAAGAAGGTGTTCGACGGTGGCGCGGTGCCCACGAACCTGACGCTCCTCGAACCGCCGGCGGCCGGTGCGCAGGGCACGGTGTTCCTGCGCTACGGGCTCGCCGACGGCACGCCCCGGACGGGCGACATGAGCGCGCCCGACCGCGGTCTCGGGCGCGACGACGTCCGGTGATCCGATGACCACCGTCGACACCCGCGGGGTCGCCCTGGGCGTCGAGTCGTCCGGTGACGCCGGTGTGCCGACACGGCCTTCGGTGCTCCCCGCCCCTCGCGGCCCGGCGGCGACTCACCGCCGGGGCCGGCCACCGATGACCGGCCCGTCGCTGCCGGCCGGCAACCGGGCCAGTTCCTCCATCGCCTCGCGCTCGATCCGCGCCAGCTCGCCCAGCAGCCCGCCGGCCCGCTCCAGCGGCGCCGCGTCCCCCGACTCCCCGGCCGCGCCGACCAGTCGGGCCACCTCGCTCCAGCCCGCCGCGGCCTCGGCGTAGCGGTCGCGGGCGGTGCGCACCCGGGGGTCGCCGAGCAGCTCGGCGCACTCGGCGAGGAAGTCCCGGTAGAGGTTGCGGAACAGTGCGCCGCCCGTCCCGGCCAGCTCCATCATCCGTGCGGCCTGCGGCAGTCGGAGTTCCGGCCGGTCGGCCCTGGCCTGCCAGCCCGGTACCAGGGCGGCGGCCCTGGCGATACCGCGGTGGCCGAGGTTGGCGATCGGCGGGTGCAGGAAGGCCGCCGCGCAGTCGGCCATCGCCGGAGCCAGCAGGTCACGCACGTCCGGCGGTTCGCCGTGCAGGGCGAGCGTGAAGGAGCGGTGGCGGGCGGTCATCGGGCCGCGTTCGGCGCGCGCCGCCGCCAGCGAGACCAGGCTGGTGGTGACCGCGCCGCCCTGCTGCGCGGTGTCCACCAGGTGGGCGTCGGTCGCGTCGTAGCCGCGCATCGCGACCACGTGCCCGCCGAAGTGCACCCGCGAGGTGAAGTACTCCAGGTGGTAGCAGTCCAGTTGGAGCCCGACCGGGCGTCCGGCGTCCAGCTCGGCGGCCACGTTGCGCCAGGCCCGGCCGGCGGAGGCGGTCTCCCGGACATCCAGCTCCAGACCGAGCCGGGCGGCCAGGGCGCGGGTCAGCTCGAAGGGCTTGACCCGGCCGCCGAGGAACGGGAAGTCCATCCCCTTGCCGTCCCAGTAGACGAACGACAGCCCGGCCCCGAGCCCGAACAGCATCGGCTCGGACAGCGCGACGCCCTCGTGGCGCAGCAGCACGTCCAGCGCCGTCGTCTCGCAGTGCTTCCCGCCGAGCGGCTCCGTCATGCCGCTTCCTCCGTCCGCTCCTCGACCCGGACCACCAGGCGGGTCGTCCACTCCTGCTCCGGGGCCTCCCCCGGTCCGACCAGGTACGCCTCCCGCACCGGTGCCAGCGGCCGCAGTCCGCGCTCGTGCACGGCGGACAGCAACGCATGGTAGGCGAGCGATAGTTGGGAGTACGGGCCGTGGTGGACCGTCTCCACCACCGAGCCGCCGGGCAGCGGCTCGCGCTCCAGGCCGGCGGGCAGCCTGCGGGGCCCGTCCGCCTCGACCGCCGTGTCCACCGCGCCCGCCTCGACGGGGACCACCGGCTCGACCGGCTCGGCGCCGACCGCGATGCGCATGCCCTCGGCGAGGTCCAGCGGGAACAGCCCCCACAGCGGGAGCCGCCAGGGCGTGCCCTGCAGTCCCGCCAGCAGCCGGCGGACGCACCCGCCGGTCCGCTCCGCCAACTCGCCCGGCCCGGCCACCGCCCGTACGACGACGAGCCGCCGCTCCGGCTCCCACCCGAGGACGACCTCGTACCCGGGCAGTCCGCCGCCGGCCGCGAGTCGCTCCAGCAGCTCCAGGCGGGCCCGGTCGCGGGTGATCCGCTCCGCGACCCGGTCGCGTTCGGCGCGCAGCAGGCCGGCCCGCTCCGACTCGGCGGCCGCCAGGGTCGCGGCGATCACCGCGAGCGGAACGTCGAGGTCGCGCAGCAGCGCGACGGTGAGCGCGTCGCGGGCCTGCCCGGGGGCGTAGTAGCGGTACCCGGTCGCGGGGTCGACCCTGGCCGGGGGCAGCAGGCCGGTGTCGTCGTAGTGGCGGAGCTGTTTCACGCTCAGCCGGCAGAGGCGGGCGAAGCGCCCGATGGTGAGGAAGTCGTCCTGGTCTCGCACGGGCCCATCGTGGACCCTCCCGCTGTGGGAGGGTCCATCCCGCACGCCCGGCCGGACCACCGGCGGGAGGCCGCCGTCGATCCTGAGGCGAGCACGGAAGCCGCCGCCGGGATCCCGGATCTCCGGCGGCCGCACGTACCGCTGCCCTGTACGGACGGCAAGGCGGGTCGTCTACTGCGTGATCGCGAGCGCGGCGGAAAACGGTGCGACACCGAACGAATCCGCCCCTACACTCCCGGCATGATCCGTTCTGCAGTGCTGGAGGACGCGTCGGCGATCGGCGACCTGAAGGTGAGGTCGTGGCGGGCGGCGTACGCGGGATTCATGAACGCCGCACACCTCGACGGGCTGGACCCGGTCGAGGAGTCCGCGGACTGGGCCGAGTACCTGGCCGATCTCCCGGACCGTCACCGGCTGTGGGTCGCGGAGCGGGACGGCGCCGTGATCGGCTTCTGCCGGACCGGGCCCGCCGACGGGGACCCGGACCTCGGCGGCGACGCGGCGGAGGTCTACGGCCTGTACATCGAGCCGGGCCTCATCGGCACGGGCCTGGGCGCGAGCCTGTTCGGCCGTGCCGTGGCCGACCTCGAAGCGCGGGCCCGCCGGCCGCTGTGCGTGTACGCCTACGTGCCCAACACCTCCGCCATCCGCTTCTACGAGCGGGCCGGGTTCGTGCCGGACGGCACCGTCCGGCACGACGAGGAGGAGGACGGGACGGCGATCGCCGAGGCACGGCTGGTCAAGCACCCGTAGGGCGGGAACAGGCCGGAGGCGGTGTGAGGAGGCCGCGCCGCGGGGACAGCCCCGACACGCGGTAGGCCGGCACAGCACCCTCGACAGCACCGTGGCGAGGATCCTCACCGACACCGCCCTCACCCCACCGGGCTGGACGCCGAGGCCCTGAACCCGGAGGCCTCGGCGCGCGGTTCCCGGTCCGCGCGGCGGGCCGCAACCGGAGGCCGTACGGCGGCGTCCACCCGGATACGAACATTCGTCCGACTGTCGTACTCCTGGGGGGATTTCCGCACATGCCGATCAACGACGCCGTCCCTGCGCCACCACCGCACGGCTCCCTGACGCCCTGCCCGAACTGCGCGCTGACCGACCAGGTCCGCAGCGTGCCGGCGGTCCACCTGGGCGAGCGGCGGAACGTCACCGTGCGCTCCTCCGGCCGCGACGGCCGCACCGAGACCCGCGAGGAGGTGTCCGCCCTCGGCCGGGCCCTGGCACCCGCGCCGCCCACGACCAGCACGGCGGTCCAGACGCTGGCGGCCCTGGGCTTCGTGACGCTGATCGGGGCGGTCTTCACCTTCGTCCAGGGCACCATGGCGCGCGACGCGCCCGTCGACCGGAAGCTCGACCTCTCGCCGCCGGACTGGGTGACCAAGCACCCGGGGTTCCCCAACGACTTCCCCACCGACCTCCTCCCGGGCGGCCTCCCGAAGGCCGCTCCGGCTTCCCCGGCCGCGCAGGCGGCGGCCCCGCTCGCCGACGCGAACGACGCGCTGGTCCCGCTCTGGGGGTCGTATCTGATCCTTGCCGTCGCGATCGCCCTGCTGGCGGGCGCGACCGCGCTGTTCCTCGCCAGGCGGCGGCGTCTGGAGGGCCGGCCCCGGGCCGAACGGCTCTGGAACCAGGCCTGGTACTGCGCCCGTTGCGGCACCGCGCACTTCCCGCCCACCGCCGGACAGGGCACCGGGTCGCTCGGCCTCGCGGAGTTCCGCAAGGCGGTCTGGACAGCGGGCGGCTACGGCGACCTCGCCGAGCGGTACCGGCCGTAGGTGCGTGACGGGTCCCGCCGGGTCGAGGACCGCCTTCGTGCGCATCCGCAGCGGCCGCTGACCCGCACTCCCCCACTGCGCACCGCCGGAGCCGGCCGGCCGTGACCGTCGGGCGCCGCGTCGGATCCGCCGTCCTCGGCGCGCGTGCCCGGCCCCCGGCCCCTGGCCCTGCGGCCTCAGGCCGGGGCTGCGGCGACGCAGAACTCGTTGCCCTCCGGGTCGGCCATCACGACATGGTGCCCGTCGAACTCCTGCAGGACGGCCCCGCCCGCCTTCACCAGCCGCTCGGACTCCGCCTTGATCCGCGCCCACCGCTCACCGGGGCTGCCGTGTCCCGGCACCCGGACGTCGAGGTGGAGCCGGTTCTTCGCCGTCTTCGGTTCGGGGACCTTGAGGATGGAGAGGCGGGGGCCGGTGCCGTCGGGATCGCAGAGCCACGCCCCGTCGTCCGCGGAGTCGTCCTCCGGCAGGTCGAACTGCGCGAGCCACTCCTCGCGGGTTGTGAAGGGTGCGGGCGGCGGCTCGTCGACATAGCCCAGTGCCGTCTTCCAGAACGCGGCGAGGAGCGGTGCGTTCGCGCAGTCGAGGGTCAGATCGATTCTGGCTGCCATGACAGGACCGTACTGCGCACCTCCGACAGCCGCGCCGCGAGTCGCGGGCCTGCTGGCCTGCTGGCCCGCGGGCTACGGCTCGGCGAGGGAGCCGCCGCCGAGGGCCTGGACGGCGGCGCCCAACCGCCACGCCTCGATGTCGCGGTAGTGGATCGGCCCGGGGCCGCGGCCGATGTTGCTGCCGACGAGGTGGAGGCGCTCGGTCCGCCACGGCCGGCCCACGAACCCCGCGAGCCCGGCCGCGGCCTGCGGCACGCTGACGGGGTCGTCACGGCGGGCGCGTGCCAGGGTCAGGTGGGGGCGCAGCGGCCGGTCCCTGAATTCGATTCCGCAGGACCCGACCAGGTCCCGGACGTCGGTGGCGAGCCGGTGCAGGCCTTCCAGGTCCCCGTCGATGCCGGTCCACAGGAGTCGCTGGTCGAAGTGGCCGCCGCCGCGCAGGCCCAGGTGCAGGGCGGGGTGCGACGCGGCCGCGTCGGCCAGTGCCGATCGCAGCAGCGGCACCACCGTGGACGGCTGTTCGCCGAGGAAGGCCAGGGTGATGTGCCAGTCCTCGATCCGGTTCCACCGCAGCCGCGGGTACCCGGCATACGCGGGCCGCAGGGCCCGGGCCAGTTCGTCCTTGGCGTCGTCGGGCGGGGCGAGCGCCACGAAGACGCGCAGGGTCGGGGGTGCGGGGTGATCGTCCACGAGGGGGGAGGGTCCGCGTGGGTCGCCGCCGCCCCCCACACCCCGGTCGGGTTCCGTAGGGCCGGGGTGCCCAACCGCTTGTCCCCGGTTTCATGCGCGGGGCGCCCGCCCCACGAGGAGCGGCCGGCTCCACGATCAGGCTGCGGTCCGGTCAGGACGACAACGTCTTGCTCGCCAGTACCTTCCCCTGGGCGTCGTACGCGGCGAGCCGGATGCCCCCCGGCGGATAGCCGCTTCCGTCGCTGGACCCCTTGAGCGCGGGCCCCCAGAAGACGCCGCTGGCGAAACCCGGGTCGCCGGAAAGCGAGGCGACGGTGGCCCAGTGCGCCTGGCCGTCCAGCTCGATGGCCATCGCGGCCACCCGCCCGGGCCCCTGGTAAACGAGGTTGTACAGACCCTCCCGGTACTGCGGGGACGACCCGAGGTACTGCATGGTGATCTGGGTCTCGCCCGACGCCCAGGAGTACCCGCCGCACCCCTGGCTGTCCTTGTACGCGACGGGGTCGTGGATGCAGATCTCCTGGTCCCTCAGCTGCATCCACCAGTCATCGCGGCCCAGCGACAGCTGCTGGCCTGGCTCCACGACCACAGCCTCGGGCGCCGGACCCACCGGTGCCGGCAGGGGCTGCGAGGCCGGCGCCACGGTCCGGGCCCCGTCCTGCACGGACAGGACCGCCCCCGTACCGGCCACCACCGCGAGCGCGGCCGCCACGGCGGACACCCCCAGCGCCAGGCGGCGCCCCCGCCGCTGCCGGCGCACGTGGACCTGCACGGGCCCGGCGGACCAGTCCGCCACCGCGACCCGGGCCGCCTCGTCCCGCAGGGCGCCGCGCACCATGTCCTCGGTGTCCATCACCTGTTGCCTCCGTCCGTGCCGTCGATCGTCGAAGCGGTGCCCGCCGCGTACGGGGCCAGCACCGGGTGGCTGCGCAGTTTCGCCAGGCCTCGGCTGGCCTGGCTCTTCACGTTGCCGAGCGAGCAGCCGAGCACTTCGGCGACCTGGTACTCGCTCATGTCCTCCCAGTAGCGCAGGACGACCACGGCCCGCTGGCGTTGCGGCAGCTCGGCCAGTGCCTGGAGGAGCACCGAGCGCTCCTCGACGTCGCGGTGACCGCCGCCGGCGGTGTGCGCCCGGTCGGGGAGGACGGGCACGAGCAGCTGCCTGACCCGGCGCCGCCGGTGACGGCTCAGGTTGTTGTTCACCAGGGCCCGGTGGACGTAGGCGTCCGGCTCCTCCAGGCGGCTGATCCGGGACCAGTTCCTGAAGACCTTCGCGAACGTCGCCTGCACCACGTCCTCGGCCTCGTGGTAGTCGCCCGTGAGCAGGTAGGCGGTGCGTACCAGGCGCCGCCAGCGGGTGGCGGCGAACCCCTCGAAGTCGAGCTCCCGCAGGCCGGGGCCGCCCGCGGAAGCCGGTGCCGTGCCGGGCCTGGGCCGGTCCTCCACCGGGATGTGCAATGCGCTCGCGGTCATCCGATTCCTCTTCGTCCACGCGACGACCCGACCGGACCGTCGCTCTGCCCTACTCACCGCCGCGCCGCCGCAAGGGTTGCACGCCGGCGCCGAATCATCCGGGCGTCGAGCACAGTAGGGGGCTCACGAAGGGTCGGGCCGGTCGGGTTGCCGGCGCCGACGGCCGGGCGCCCCGGTCCGGGCGGCCGGCCGGGCGGCCAGGTGGATGACGGGGCATGGGCCTCCGGCCCTACGTCGGCGCGGCGGCGTACGCCGCAGGGTGGATCATGAACCCATCCTCGCGCCGTACGGGGTGCGGGGCGGCGGAACGGAGACTGGAAGCACTTCCGAGGCACCGATTCTGCACAGAGGACTGGCATGGTTCTGCGAGACGGACGGACGATTTCCGCGCTGACGGTCGGCGCGGTGACGACCGCGCTGGCGGCGCTCACCCCCGTGACGGCGTTCGCGGCGGGCGATCCGCTCCAGCGGTACGCGCAGCAGCAACTCCGTTGGGAGCATTGCGATGCGGACCGCCCGGCGGCGTTCGAGTGCGCGAAGGTCGAGGTGCCGCTGGACTACGCCGACCCCGGCGGCCGGACGATCGACATCGCGATATCGCGGGTCAAGGCGGGCAGTGCGAAGCAGCGGCACGGCGTGCTGCTGATGAATCCCGGGGGCCCTGGCGGCCCGGGGCTGACCATGCCCGTGGAGATGGAGCCGCTGCTGCCGGCGGAGGTGCGGGACCGGTTCGACCTGATCGGGTTCGACCCGCGCGGTGCCGGGCAGAGCTCGCCGATCGGCTGCGACCTGAAGGCCGACGAGCGGACCTTCCAACACCCGTACTCGGCAGGAACGTTCGCGAAGGACGTGGCCTGGGCCCGGACGGTGGCCGACAAGTGCTGGGCCAAGGCGGGGGACGTGCTGCCGCACATCACCACCCGCAACACGGCGCGGGACATGGACGTCGTCCGGGCGGCACTGGGCGAGCGGAGGATCTCCTACTTCGGGCATTCGTACGGCACCTACCTGGGCGCCGTCTACACCCAGATGTTCCCCCAGCGCTCGGACCGCTTCGTGCTCGACAGCGCGCTCGACCCGTCGCTCGTGTGGCGCGGGGGGCTCCGGGAGGCGTCGGCGGGGGCCGAACTCGCCTTCACCCGCTGGACCGAGTGGGCCGCCGCCCGCGACGCGGCGTACGGACTGGGTGCGACGGCGGCGGAGGTCCGCAGGACGTACTGGGACCTGGTCGCGCACGCCGACCGCACGCCCGTCCCGACCGAGGACGGGTCGCTCGACGGCGACGCCATCCGGTCCGGCTACGCGGCATTCGTCCACGTCGGGGCCGTCACCCCCTGGATCGTCGCGCTGAAGGCCGCCGCCGCGGGCGGGCCGGCCGCACCGGCGGTGCCGTCGGTCGTTCCGGCGGACAACACGGTCTCCGTCGCGTGGTCCGTCCTCTGCGGCGACACCCGCAGCTGGCCGCGCGACCCCGAGCAGTACCGCCGGGACGCGGTCCGTGACCGGGCCCGGTACCCGCTGGCCGGCGACCTGGGGGCCAACATCCTGCCGTGCGCGTTCTGGAAGCCGGCGGGCGGCGAGCCGGCCACCGTGGTGGACAACGACGTCAAGGCGCTGATCGTGCAGAACCAGTGGGATCCGCAGGCGACGCTGGCCATGGCCCAGGGCATGCGGCGGGCGCTGCACGGTGCACGGCTGGTCACGGTGTCCGGCGGCGAAGGCCACGGCGTGGTGGTGGCCGGCCCCTCCTGCGCGGACGGCAGCGTCGCCCGCTACCTGACCACGGGCCGGCTGCCCGCGAAGGACCTGACCTGCGGCGGTTAGGGCGTTCCTCCTCCTCCTCCGGGCGCGCGGGCGCGCCCGGAGGAGGAGGAGGACGTCGAAGCCCTCGGCCGGCGAGGCGCTGCCCGATGGGCCACCGGCTAGGACAGCAGCTGCGCGGGGACGTCGGTGGCCCGGGTGAACACCGAGACCGGGTACTGGGTGTCGCAGTACTTGTTGCCGGTGGAGACCACGCCGATCACCACGCCGCCGGCCACCAGCGGCCCGCCCGAGTCCCCCTTGCAGACGCTGTCCGTCGTGCCGGCCCGCGGCAGGCCGCAGACCTTGAGCAGCGGCGAGTCGTCGGGCGAGGTGTACGGGTCGCAGGAGGCCGGCGGAGCCAGCGTCAGCTGCGCCTGCTTGAGGTGGGTGCCGGGCTGCCCGTCCGAGCCGGTGCGCCCGAACCCCAGCAGTGTGGCCGGGCGGCCGTACCGGTAGAGCGCCTCGTCCCCCTGCCGCGCCACCCGGACCGGTGCCTGCGGCAACGGACGGTCCAGGGTGAGGACGGCGGAGTCGTGGTCCAGGCCGGCGGTGTAGCGCGGGTCCACCCGGTAGCCCTTCACCCGGCGGACCTGGCCGCCGGAGCCGGTCAGGTCGGTCCGCCCGGCGATCACCCGCAGTGAGGTCGGGTCGGTCGCCTCGGCGACGCAGTGGCCCGCGGTGAGCACCTTGGTCGGCGCGATCAGCGCGCCGGTGCACCACTGCTCGCCCGTGGCGGTCTCCAGGGCCACGACGAACGGGTGGGACCTGGTCGTGGTGTCCGCTCCGCCGTGGACGGCGGCGGCCGGGACGGCCCCGGCGGCCAGCAGTCCGGCGGTGGCCAGCAGGACGGCGATCGGGCGGCGGTTCGAGGTGCGCATGGCAGGGCTTCCTTCTGGGTCGGGTGGTGCGTGGCGGGAGGCGTTCGGCGTGCTGGGGGCGTTCGGCCCGGCGGCGGGCGGACGGCGCGGGCCGTCGCCTCCGTGGAGGCCCGGCGGGTCGGGCGACCCCTCGGGCTCGGTGCCGTTCGCCGCCGGAGCACAGACTGCCCCGGGATCCGTCCCGCCCGCCACCACTGCCCGGCGGTTCGGGACGCTGGAACGGTGAAACCCGCCGTGACCTGCGCTTTTGTTGCCCCCTGGAACGTCGCGGCGGGACGAGGGAGCCCCTGGAACAGGCCTGGGGAACGACGAGGCGCACCGGCGCCGGTTCGCCGTCCCTCCGTCACCGCGGCCGGGTGGTCACCCACGTGACGGGACGGGGCGGCCCGGTGAGGGGCCGGGGACGGTGCGGGAGCCGTCCCCGGCCCGTCGCGTTCGGGTTCCGCGTTCAGCGCAGGACGGCGAGTTCGGCCACCACGGCGCGGTGGTCGCTGCGCGACAGGGAGTGCTCGGAGACGTCGACGGCGGTCAGCGCGGGCCCGTGCAGGACGTGGTCGATCTGGATCGCGGCCGGGACCGGGTAGTCGGGGTGGTCCTGGGGCCAGGTCGGGTGGAGGCCCGCGCCGAGTTCCTCGTGGGTGTCGGTCAGGCCGGTGCCGATCAGGTCGCGCATCGGCTTGTGGTCGAGGGTGGCGTTGAAGTCCCCCAGCAGGACCGCGTTGCGGGTGCGCCCGGGCGCGGCGGCGCGCAGGTCGTGCAGTCCCTCGGCCCAGCGGCGGGCGTCGCCGAGCGGGTAGTAGGTGTGCACGGCGACCAGCTGCACCGGACGGCCGCCGACGTCGACGGTCAGGTTGGTGGTCGGCCAGGCCGGGTCGGCGGCGGAGCTGACGGGCAGCCGGGTGTAGAGCGCGGTGTCGGTGCCGGCCGGCCGCTCGCGGTGCGGCAGCAGGGCGCGGATGCCGGCCGCGTCCAGCGCGTCGGCGGCGGAGTCGCTCTGCTCCTCGACCGCGAGCACGTCGATCCGCTGGTCGCGCACCAGGTCGACCAGGGACTTCGGCGAGACCTGCCCCATGAAGTTGTTGCTGGTCGCCACCCGCAGCCGGGGCGCGTCGGCCGGGGCGTCGGCCCCGCCCGGGACGAGCCGGGGTATCAGCCACCACAGTTGCAGCACCACCAGCGCCGCCGCGACCCCGGTCAGCCACCGCCCGCGCAGCACCGCCACCGCCACCAGCAGCAGCACGCTGAGCAGCGCCGCGTACGGCAGCCCGGCCATCGGCAGGGCCCACACCGTGCCGTCGTCCCATCCGAGGACCCGCACCACCGCGAGCACGGCCGGGCCCAGCAGCAGCACCCCGCACCCGATCAGCGCGGCGCGACGCCAAGGGCCCCTGCCGGCGGGCGACGCGCTCTTCGCCGCGCTCTTCGCCGCGCTCTTCGCCGCGCTCTTCGCCGCCCTTTTCCGCGTGCTCTTCGCCGTACGGTCCGTCACGGTGCTCCTTCCGGGGGACGGCCGACAGCCTTGATCATCGGCCACCGTCGAGATGGACGGACGCCCGTGCCCGGGGCCCGGTTCCGCGCCACCGGCCGGGGCCGGGAGCGGGACGTCGGTGCCCGGCGGGGGCCGCGTCCCCGACCTCACGGGACGGAGCATCAGCTCATCCGGAAGACCGGCCCGCGCGGGGTGAACGGGAGTGCGGCACCGCGCGGGACGAGGAAGGCGTGCTCGCGGCGCAGCCGCAGGACGTCGCACTCGCCGTCGGTGATCACCAGGACGGGTGCCCCGGGCGGGAAGTCCTCGGCCCGTTCCAGCAGGTCGATGCCCGGCTGGAGGACGGTGCCGCCGCGCCCGTGCACCCGCAGGCGCCCGGCGATCTCCTCGACCGGGAGGTATCCGGCGTCGTGCGGGGCGGCGTCGCAGTGCACCACCCGGGCGGCCGGGACGTCCCGGGCGGCGGCGTAGGAGGCGATCGCGCCGAGCGCCTTGCCGAGCAGCGCCCGGTCCATCGAGCCCGAGGTGTCCAGGACGACCCCGAAGGTGCAGCGTGGCACCTCCTCCTCGGGGCGGTGGCGGCCGGCCCGGGGGATGTCCGGGGTGGCGGACTGCCGGCGGGCGGGGCGGGAGTAGCTGCGCACCGGTTCCGGGCTCGGCACGAACTCGTCGAACCAGCGGGCCAGTCGGGCGTCCCAGGGCAGTGGGGGGTGGGCGAGTGCGCGGATCTCCTCGACCAGCCCGGCCGGGAGCAGGCCGCGTTCGCGCCGGTGCAGTTCGAGGCCCTGCTGAAGTCCGCGGCGGTAGAAGTCGTCGAGGTCGACGTAGTCCCGGGGCGCTCCCAGCGGTTCGCCGAGGACGTCCGGGCGGTTCTTCCCGGCCAGGGTGGCGAGGCGGCGGATGCGGCGCTGGTCGCGGGCGATCCGGTCGTACACCTCCTCGGCCGACAGGCCGTTCAGCTGCGGGTCGTGCAGCAGCCCGTCGGGCATCTCGCCGACACCCATCTCCAGCAGCCAGCCGTTGATGACGTAGTCGGCGGCGACGTTGAACAGGAACGGGTCCCGTCCGCCGCGGCGCTCGCCGTGCCGCAGGGCGGCGTGCAGGATCTCGTGGCCGAGGACGAACCGCCACTCCTCGTCGGCGTGGTGGCGCAGCGGGTTGACGTAGATCTCGCCGGCCTCGGCGTTGACGGCGGCGACGGCGATGTCGTGGGCGCGGGCGAGTTCGGCGTCGGCCACGACGGTGAGGCCGGCCGCGATGCCGCCGAGCAGGGGGTAGGAGGAGACGAACCAGTTGAGTGCCCTGTTCCAGGGCCGTTCGGGCAGGCGTTCGCCGGTCTCGGTGTCGATCCGGCCGCCGGCCCGGTCCATCGCGGCGGACATGGTGCGGGTGAGCGCGGCGGCGAAGGCCGTGGGCCAGTCCTCGCGGGCCTGGCCGTGGCCGCGCCATTCGACCAGCAGTTGGTCGCGTTCGGCGGTGCCGGCCGTCCCGGCGGCGTCGGGCGGGGGCAGGCCGTCGCGGCGCCAGCGGTCGGCCAGCTCCTCCTCGTCGCCGCCCGGGTACTCCTGCGGGAGGACGACCGGGGCGCGGCCGACCGGGAAGGTGGCGAGGAAGCGGTTGACCACCGCGCAGCGGGCGGCGGCCTGGTGGGTGTCGGGCTGGGTCCGGGGGCCGCGGGCGCCCGGGAGGTGGCCGAAGCCGAGATGCAGCAGGCAGTGCGCCAGCACCCAGGCCCATTCCTCGGGTTCGGCCCGGCGGCGCGGGTTGACGTGCAGGGTGCCGTTGGAATCGGCCACCGCCCAGCCGTTCGGCGGGGCGGTGGTGCAGGTCTCGGTGCGGCAGACGCCGGCGCGCAGGGCGGCGAGGGCCGGGTTGCGGCGGAGCAGTCGGAGGCCCTCGGCGAAGGCCTCGGCGCCCGGGTCCGGCTTCTTCCGGTCGGCCGGGGCGTGCTTCACCGGCGGGCCTCGACCAGGCGGGGCATGTCCCGGGCGGCCTCGATCAGGAACCAGGCGGGCAGCACCGGGTTGCCGTCCGAGCCGTCGGCGATCACCGTCTGGGCGACCTCCACCGAGATCTCGGCCAGCTGCACCAGCAGCGACTTGGCCCGGAAGGCGGTCTGCCGTTGCGCCCCGGAGGCGTGCTCCTTGCGGGCGGGCAGTTCCTTGACCAGCCGGCCGCGGAAGGCGTCGGCCAGGTAGTAGAGCAGGTCGCGGTCCTCCAGCCGGTGCGGCCAGCGGGCGTCGCCCTTGAGGATCGCCTCCAGGCCGTAGGAGTTGCGGACGATCTTCGCGTAGCCGCAGAAGGCGACCGCGTGCTGCGCGGTGAGCAGCCCGTGGGCGACGACCTTGAGGGTCTCCTCGTCGAGGGTGGGGCCGAAGGAGTGCAGCGCGTCGGAGAGCATGTGCCAGGCGCGCGGTGTGGAGAACGGCTCCTCGGTCTTGGGCGGGGCGGACCACAGGTGGTCGGGCCGGTCGGTGAGGTGGTCGACGATCCAGGGGTGGATGCCGGCGCCGGCCGCCCAGCGCAGCCAGTCCTCGGCGCTGGCCCGCAGATGGACGTGGACCATGCGGTTGACCAGCGCGGATGCCATCGGGCGGGCGAGCGCGCCGTCGGTGGCGCGGTTCCCTGCCCCGATCACGATCGAACCGGGCGGCAGCTCGTACGAGCCGATCCTGCGGTCCAGGATCAGCGAGTAGAAGGCCTTCTGGACGTCCGGCGAGGCCGCGTTGAGTTCGTCCAGGAACAGGCAGTACGGCTGGTCGCGGGCGATCTGCTCGGGCGGGCAGAATCGGGAGCGGCCCTCGGGGGTGAGCTGCGGGACGCCGATCAGGTCCTCCGGGGCGAGCTGGGTGCCGACCAGGCTCACGCACTCCAGGCCGAGCGACTCGGCGAACGCCCTGACCAGGGAGGACTTTCCGATCCCGGGGGCGCCCCAGAGGAACACCGGGCGGACGGTGGCCAGGCCGAGCAGCAGCTCGGGGATCTGGGCGGGCGAGACGCTGACTGCTCCCTGCACGGGGCTCCTTCGCGACAACGGTGCGTGACCGGCCCAGTGTGCGGGGGGAGTCGGCCGGGCGCACCTGGATTTCGGCGGGCCCGGCGGGCCGTACGGGCCGCCGGCCCGGGGTGTGGACGCGGGGCGCGCGGTGGGTGACCGGTGCCGGGCCCGGTCGTTGCACACCCGGGGGTCGTCCTCGCCGCTCGGGCGACCAGGAGGGTGGAGGTGTGCGCGTCGTGAAGTTGGGCGAGGGCTCGCGGGAGGCTGCGGCGAGAGGTCGGACGAGACGTCAGTTCCTGTCCGGTGCCGCCTCGTTGGGAGGCGCTCTGGCCGTCGGCCCGGTGGCGGGCGCGCTCCCGCGGGAAACGGGCGCCGGTGCCCGCGGTGGCCCGGGGCGGACCGTGGCGGTCCTCGGCGGCGGGGTCTCCGGGCTGAGCGCGGCGCACGAACTGGCCGAGCGCGGCTACCGGGTGACGGTGTACGAGTACTACGACGCGCTCGGCGGCAAGGCCCGCAGCATGGACGTGCCGGGCAGCGCGGCCGGTGGCCGTCGGGCGCTGCCGGGCGAGCACGGCTTCCGCTTCTTCCCCGGCTTCTACCGCAACCTGCCGGACACCCTGCGCCGCATCCCGTGCGCCGGCAACCCCGGTGGCGTCCACGACAACCTGCGCGACGCCACCCAGGCGCTGCTGGCCTTCGACGCCCCGCGCCCGGGACTGCTCCTCCCGTTCCGGTCCCTCGCCCGCCCGCTCGACCTGGGCGACCTCGCCCCGGACGCCCTGCGCCGGACCCTGGCCGGCGCGCTGGACGAGGTGCTGCACCTGCCCGCCGGCGAGCTCGCCTACTTCGTGGACCGGCTCCTGGTCCACCTGACCAGCTGCGACGTGCGCCGCGAGGAGCAGTGGGAGCGGGTGCCGTGGTGGGACTTCATCAGGGCGGGGCGGATGTCCCACGACTACCAGCGCCTCCTCGGGGTCGGCCTGACCCGGGACCTGGTCGCGACCCGGGCCGAGCGGGCCAGCACCCGTACGGTGGCCCGCACGGTCGTCGAGGCCTTCCTGCTGAACGGGCTGCTCGGGCGCGGCGGCGACGGGCAGCCCGACCGGGTGCTCAACGGCCCCACCAGCGAGGCCCGGATCGACCCGTGGGCGGCCCATCTGGCCTCGCTGGGCGTCGAGTTCCGCACCGGGACCGAGGTCCGGGAGGTGCTGTACGCCGAGGGCCGGATCACCGGGGTCCAGGTGGCGCCGGCCGGCGGCGGCGCCCCCGGGACGGTGCGGGCGGACTACTACCTGAGCGCGCTGCCGGTCGAGCACGCCCGCGCCACCTGGGGCCCGGGGCTGCGCGCCGCCGATCCCCGGCTGGCGCGCTGCGACGCGATCGGCACGGACTGGATGACGGGCATCCAGTTCTACCAGCGCCGCCCGGTACGGCTGGTGCACGGCCACGCCGTCTGCCTGGACTCCCCGTGGTCGCTCACCGCGGTCGGCCAGGCGCAGTTCTGGGACCGGGACTTCGCGGCCGCGTACGGCGACGGTACGGTGCGCGACTGCCTCTCGGTCTGCGTCTCGGAGTGGGACCGGCCCGGGATCCTGTACGGCCGGACGGCCAAGGAGTGCACCCGCGAGGAGGTGGCCCGCGAGGTCTGGGCGCAGTGCCGGCGGGCCTTCGAGCGGCCGGGCGGCGGGTGGCCGGCGGACGCGGATGTGCACGGGTGGTTCCTCGACCCGGCCGTCACCGGTCTGGGCGGGCCGGCGCCGGCCAACCGCGAGCAGCTGCTGGTCCACCCGGCCGGAACGCTGTACGACCGGCCCTGCGCCGCGACCGCGGTGGGCAATTTCTTCCTGGCCGGCGACTACGTCCGCACCGACGTCGACCTGGCGACCATGGAGGGCGCCAACGAGTCCGCGCGGCGCGCCGTCAACGCCCTGCTGGACGCGGACGGTTCGAGCGCCGGTCGCTGCCGGGTCCGGGGGCTCTTCCGGCCCCCGGAGCTGGAGCCGCTCAAGCTGGTCGACGAGGCCCGCTACCGCCTCGGCCTGCCGAACACCTTCGACCTCGGGTGACCCGCCGCACTCCCCCGGCGACACGACCACCCCGCCACCTCGGGTCGCATGCGAACTCACGGAGCGGTATCCGAACTTGATGCGATTTCCGGCTCGTTCCGCGTCACACGCACCGGTGAACGTACCCCGAAACGGGGACGTACACGACCGGTTGCGGCTCTCCTGGGGGCCCTGTCGGGATCGGGCGTCCGCCCGCCGATCATGAGAGTGGGGCCCAGGTGGGGACGAGAGGACGAAGGACGTGGGTCGCGCGGGCCGCGGTGCTCGCCGTCGCGCTGACCGGCAGCGGGCTGCTGACGGCACCGCCGGCGTTCCCGCAGGGCGCGGACGGGGCGGTGACGGTCCGGGTGGTCCGGGCCGTGGACGCCTCGGGCGCGTGGACGCCCGCGCTGGAGCCGGGGCTGGCGGGTGTGCGGGTGACGCTCACCGGCGGGGACCGGGTTCGTGTCGAGGGCACCACGGCGGCCGACGGGACGGTGACGCTGGCACCGCCGCCGCACCGGGACCACGGCGGCAAGTACCGGGTGCGGGTGGTGAATCCGAAGCCGGGCGTGCTGTTCCCCGCCTTCGCCTCGCGGCAGGGGCTGGGCGGCGCGCCGAACCTGTTGAGCTCCAACGAGGAGTTCGTCGACCTCTCCGACGGCGGGAACGTCTCGTACACCACCGGGCTGTGGAGCCCCGGCGACTACTGCCAGAAGAACGCCCCCCTGGTGACGACCTGCCAGAACACCACGTGGGGAGGCGGTGCGCAGCGCACGCTGGTGTCGTTCCCGTACGGTGCGCGCGGCCAGGACGGCGTGGACGTGAACGTGACGGACATCGCCACCGACGCGCAGACCGGCACCCTGTTCGGCATCGCGTGGAACCGGGCCGACCGGCGGGTGTTCTCCTCGGCGGCGGCCAAGCGCACCACGGGCTACGGCCCGGGCGGCCCCGGCGGGATCTACGTGACCGACCTGGCGCGGAACAGCACCACGCTGTTCACCACCGTCCCGGACGCCGGGGGCACCGCGCACGGGCCGGGCGCGGACGACGCGTTCCTGGCGGTGCCGGGCAAGGAGAGCCTCGGCGGGCTCAAGGTGACGGACGACGGCAGGGATCTGTTCGTCGTCAACCTCAACGACCGTCGGCTGTACCGCTACGACGCGACCGCGGCGACCGCGGCGGCTCCGAAGGCCGTCTACCCCGTCCCGGAACCGGGCTGTGCCTCGGCGGCGGACTGGCGCCCCTTCGGTCTGGGCCTGCAGGACGGGACCGGCTACCTCGGCGGCGTCTGCTCGGGCGAGTCGACGGGCGCGGTGTCGGACCTGCGGGCGGTCGTGCTGCCCTTCGACCCGGCCACCGGCCGGTTCGGGCCGGCCGTGCTGGACCAGCCGCTGGACTACCCGCGCCAGTCGACCGTCGGCGCGGGCCCGTGCGACGGCGCGGGCTGGTTCCCGTGGACGGACACCTACCCGACCGCGCAGAACGGCCAGGCCTGCTCCGGCTACCGCGCCCAGCCGGAGCCGGAGCTGGGCGAGGTCGGCTTCGAGGCGGACGGCTCGATGCTGCTGGCCTTCCGCGACCGCCTCGCCGACCGGGCGACGGGCCAGGCGGCGGCGGGCGCCGCGGTCGGCGAGGTGCTGTCGGGCGGCGACCTGAACAAGGCCTGCCCGGCGAACGGCACCTACGTGCTGGACACCAACAACGGCTGCGGTCTCTCGCCCCGGGGCACCCGCTTCTTCGACACCAGCCGGATGGGCTTCCACCACAACGCGGCCTACGCCGGCATGGCGCTGTCCAAGGTCGAGACCACCATCGGGACCTCCGGGTTCGACCCCAACGACACGGCCTTCGGCTACGGCACGGCCTTCGTCCAGCGGGCGGACGGCCGGCAGGACCCGAGGGTCGGGCTGCGGCTCAACCCGGCGAACGTCCCCGCGCCGTTCGGCAAGGGCGCCTCGATGGGCGACCTGGAGGTGCTCTGCGACCGGGCGCCGCTGCAGATCGGCAACCGGGTCTGGTACGACCCCGAGCGCACGGGCCTCCAGGAGCCGGGCCAGCTCCCCGCGGCGGGCGTCACCGTCCACCTGTACGACGGGGCGGGCCGGCTGGTCGGCACGACGGGGACGACGGCGCGCGGCGAGTACTACTTCGACGACTCGAACGTGGACGGCGGCCTCCGGCCGCACACCGGGTACACGATCCGGCTGGACAACCCGTCCGACTACGCCGAGGGCGGTCCGCTGTACCGGTGGGCGCCCACCAGGCACGACGTCGGTGAGGACCCCTTCGTCAACTCCAAGGGCGTCGTCCCGCCGGGGGGAAGGTATCCCGAGCGGGCGCTGACCACCGGCGGGCCGGGCGAGAACGACCACACCCTCGACTTCGGTTTCCGGCGCTGCGGGTGCGGCCACTGACGCGGGTCGGGCACGACCGGGGCAGCTGGGGGCCGGTTCTTCCGGTCGGTGGGTGCGGGGGGCGTGAAACGGGCACGAGGGCCCGCGTCCGCGCGGGATGCGCGGGCGCGGGCCCTCGTGGGTCACTCCGGTGGTCCCTGTCCGGCCCCCGGGGTGAGGGGAAGCCGGTGTGTCGGCTTAGTACCAGTGGTGGGACTGCCAGAAGTTCCAGGCGGCGTTCGGGCTGCCGTAGCGGGTGTTCATGTAGTCCAGCGCCCACTTGATCTGGGTGGAGGGGTTGGTCTTCCAGTCCGCGCCGGCCGAGGCCATCTTGGAGGCCGGCAGTGCCTGGCCCAGTCCGTAGGAGCCGGAGCTCGGGTTGGTCGCGGTCACGTTCCAGCCCGACTCGTGGGCGATGATCTGGCTGAACGAGGCCAGCTGGTCCGCCGGGACGATCTGGGCGGCGATGGCCTGCGGGGAGGCCTCGGCGGCGGAGGCGACGGCGGGGACCACGGCGGCACCCAGGGCGGTCACACCGGCGGCGCCGGCGAGAATAGCGGCAGAGGTACGCATACGGAGCTTGAAAGCGGGCATGTAGAGCAAGACCTCGTTCGGGTTGGGCCGGTGTCACGCCCCGTGTCGACCGTGGCCGGACAGGGGCCGAACGGTCGCGGGGTGTGGCGCGGCGGGAAGCCGTCCACCGGCGGGACAGGAGCCGGTGTGGCTGGCGACGAATGCCAAGTTGCCAGACCGGATCGGCCCCCGCCAAGACCCCCTCGCTACGATCCGCCGTCGTAGCCACGCGCCCGGCTCCGATTCCAAGGAACCGCCGCCCCGCACGCCTCGACCCCTCCCCGCCTGCACGGACACCCCCGCCCCGCGGCAGAAGACGGGCATAACGGACACTGCTAGCCGTCGTCGTTCATTGCATCCGTGTGTGAGCGCCCTCACCGCCCCGGGTTCGGCGGCATCGCTGACGGGCCCGCCGCCGTCACACCGGGTCACCACCGACCGGCCGCCACTGAGACCCCCGCCACACCCCGCAGACGTGCCCCCGCCGGTCCGTGCGTTGACGGATGATGCGTGGTGCTGCCGGGAGCATCCCGGCCCGGTGCCCCGCGGCACCGAGGCACCGAGGGGGAGATTGTGCGATTCACCGGCCGGGTCTCCGGCGTCCTGTCGACCGTCCTGCTGGCAGCGGGCGTCGTGGCCGCCCCGCAGGCCGGCGCGGCGCCCGCCGCACCGTGCTCGGGCGGCCGGGTGCTGGACGTGGTCGCCCACCACGACGACGACCTGCTCTTCCTGACCCCCGACCTGATCCACGACCTGGCGAACCCCGACGTCTGCGTGCGGACCCTGTTCCTGGTCGGCTCGTACTACAGCCGGGACGACGTCGCGGCGCATCCCACGGACGCCGACAAGTACGCCTACATGGAAAGCCGTGAGGCCGGCGACCGCGAGGCCTACCGGGCGGCCGCCGGCATCCCCGGCGACTGGCAGCACGCGCCCTACTCGGCGGCGGGCGTGCGGGCGACGACCTGGTCGCTGGGCGGCCGGATCTCCACGGTCGAGCTGCGCGTGCCCGACGCCGCCGCGTCCAACGACGCCGGCACGATGTTCAAGGGCCAGCTGTGGGCGCTGTACGCGGACGGCCGGGAGGCCTGGCCCGTCCCGGGCGCGGACACGCCGGTGCAGCAGCGGCTGAGCCGCGAGCAGGTCCTCGCCTTCGTCCAGGGCGTCATCGACGACTACGGGCCGACCGTGATCAACACCGAGGATCCGTCGGCGGACCACCAGCGGAGCTCCATGGACGGGAACTTCCACCCCGACCACGTCGCGACGACCAGGCTGCTGCTCGGCGCCCTGAACCGTCGCGGCGGGACCTGGCCGCGCACGACCTACTACCGGGACTACCTGGCCCGGGAGTCGGCCCCCAACCTGGACGGCCCGGCGCAGGCCCGCAAGCAGCAGGTCTTCGAGGCCTACTGCCCGTACGACGACGAGATCCACCGCGGCGGCTCCTGCCGACCGGACTACGCCGACTGGTACCGGCGCCAGTACTACGCCGACTCGACGTGGCGCGGCTCCTACCTCCTGCCCACGTCCTACGGCTTCGAGGACCCGAAGCTCGACCAGCGCTACCGCGTCGTGAACCGCTCCACCGGCCTCTACCTCGACGTCTCCGGCTCCTCGGTCGCCGACCAGGCACCCCTGCTCGGCTTCTCCCCCACCGGGAACCCCAACCAGGCCTTCACCTTCAGGGCCGCCCTGGGCGGCTGGAACCTGCGCCCGGTGCACAGCGACCAGTGCCTGGACGTGACCGGGTCGAGCACCACCGCCGGCACCCCCCTGATCCAGTTCCACTGCACCGCCGTCACCGTCGACCCCGCCGACGTGTCACGGATGTCCAGCCCCAACCAGGCCTTCCGCGTCCGCGGCGACCGCACCAGCGGCTACACCATCACCAACGCCAATTCCGGCCTCGCCCTCACCTCCCCCGCCCGGGCCGGAGGAGCGGTCACCCAGGCACCCGCCGCCGGCACCCCCGACCAGCTGTGGGACCTCGTCCCGGCCTGACCCGCGCCGTAGCGCCCCGGCCGGCTCATGCCCCGGCGCGGCACGACCCGGTGCAGCAGCAGGGCCGGGCCGAGGGCGCCGGTGGGGTGGTCGCGGACGGCTGGTGGTCGCCGTCGGTGAGGCGGTCGAGGCCGGCGGCCTCGCGGGCGCGGGCGGCGACCTCCCGTCGGTGGCGCTCACGGCCCAGGGCCCGCTGGAGTTCGGGGTCGTCGTCCGGGTCGTAGAGCGGGGAGGCGGTGGCGGCGACGTGGTTGTGGACGCGCTGCCATTCGTCGCGGGCGGTGGCCGCGTGGAGGGCGGCCTCCTCCTCCCCGGCACCGGTGTGCCGGTAGGCGGTGCGCTCGATCCTCCGGGCGGCGGCGAGGGCCTGGGCGATCGCGCGCGGGCCCGTCCCGGCGGCCCGGAGGCGGACCCGGTGCCGGACGTCGCCGAGCAGCCCCTGCTCCCGGTCGTCCGGCTCCCCCTGGGCGTGCGGATCGACGGGTGGAACGGCGGGGCCGGGTGCGGGGCGGGTGGTGTCGGTCATCGCGGGTGCCTTCCGGAGCGGAGATGCGGGGCGGGGACGAGCGGTGCCCGCGGGGGCGAGGCGGGGCCACGGCTGCCCGTACCCTGCCGTTCGCCCCGCCACCCGGGCAAGGCGGGCAGTGCGGCCCCGGGCCCTGTCCCCTGCCGCCTGTCCAGGGGGTGGAATTCCGCCCGCGGTGGACGGTGCGCCCGGCACCGTGGGCGGCATGATCCTGCAACCGGAGACCGACGACCTCGCCGCCTACCTCGGGGCGGACGAGGTGATCGACCATCAGCACCCGGAGCTGCGGCGGCTGGCCGCCGAGCTGGCCGCGCCGGAGGCCGCGTACCACCACGTCCGCGACCGGGTGGCGCACTCCGCGGACGCGGGCGCGTACAGCGGGGCGTTCCGCGCCTCCGAGGTGCTGGCCGCGCGCAACGCGATCTGCCACGGCAAGTCGAACCTGCTGGCCGCGCTGCTGCGGGCGCAGGGCGTGCCGACCGGCCTCTGCTACCAGCGGCTGGAGGACGGCGAGGGCGGATTCGTGCTGCACGCCCTCAACGCCGTGCACCTGGACGGCCGCTGGTCCCGCCTGGACGCCCGGGGCAACCGGGAGGGGGTCGACGCGCGGTACGACCTGGACCGGGAACGGCTGGCCTGGCCGGTCCGGCCGGAGCGGGGCGAGCGCGACTACCCCGGGGTCTTCGCCGCACCGCCGGCCGCGCTGGTCCGGGCGCTCGCCCGGGCGGTGCCCGGCCGATTCGGCTACGACCACCTGCCGTCCGAACTCCCGGGCGAGGCGTCGCCCGGCCCCGGGTGAGGCGCCCGAACGTCGTAGGCGCGGCAGGCGGCCGGTCGTCCGGGGATTCGCCCGTGGACGTTACGGGGCGCCGGCACGCGGCCCGGCGGCGTGCCCGTCCGCCGGCTGCGGGCCATGGTGTTCTTCCGCAGGAGGTACCGGAGCGGCTGCGGAGAAGGACGTCGCACGGTGTGGGTCGGCAGGTCCTCGGAGCTGGTGCGGCGGGCGTGGGCCGTGAACCGGCCGCTGGCCGTCACCGCCGTCCTGATGGCCCTGATGGCCCTGATGCCGGTCATCGCCCTGGTGGGCCTCGCCACCAGGCCGCGCGGGGTGTCCGCGCGCCACCGTGTCGCGCTGATGTGGATCGCCGCGCCGGCCTACCTGGGCCTGGTTCTCCTCCTCCTCTGGCAGGCGCTGCGCGCCCGGCCGCTCACCGCCCCCGACACGGCGGCCGTGGCCGCGTTGCTCGCTCTCGGCGTTGACCGGGCCCTTCCGCCGCGGTCCGGCGGACGCCGCCAGCTTCGGCGGCCCGCCGGCCGGACGGGGCACCGAGGACCTCTGCGAGGGCCACTTCGAGCTCCTCCGCGACGAGGAGCACCGGGCCGACCTGCTGACCTTCGGCGTCCCGGAAGGCTGGGGGCAGGTCTGGGAGGGCCTGGCCCGCGACGGCTGGATCGCGGCGATCGTCGCACCCGGCCCGGTGCCCACCAGCCCGTGGGACTGAGCGGTCCGGCCACCGCACCGGCGGTCCTGACGGAGGGATGTCAGTAGTCGCTGCTGGAGGTGGCCGCGCCGGACCCTTCGTACGGGCCGCCTCCGTACGGGCCGCTGTCGCTGCGGGCAACGGTTTCGCGGGCGGCGCGGCCGCCGAGCAGGGCGATCCGTGCGGTGGGGCGGCGCAGTGAACGCGTCGCCCCGCGCGAGCGGGGTGGGTCAGCCGGCTTCCGGTGCCGGGCCGGGGCGGGCGGTGCCCGCCATCACCTGGGCGTGCAGGCAGGCGCGGGCGTGCGACAGGGCCGCGGCGGCGGCGCGCAGGTGGTGGTTGACGACGGGGAGCAGGGTGCCGCGCAGGCGGTCGGCGGTGTGCAGTGCGGCGGCGGCCTGTCCCAGCAGCTCGCCGGCGCGGTGTATGGCCTGGCCGCGGTCGCTGGCGCGGTACTCCTCGGCGAGGGCTGCGGCGGCATGGGCGAGTTCGCCGACGCCGGGGTCTTCGACGGGTTCGGCGCCGAAGAACTCCAGCATGGACGCCAGTTCTGCCAGCCGGGCGTTGCGGCGCTTGTCCCACCAGGTGCTCACGTTGCGATCATGCACCACGACGCACCGCGATGTGGGGGGAACGGGTCAACTTCCCTGCGCGGGGGAGAATCCGGCCCGCCGGGGGTGGGTGACCGGCGGTTCCGGCCTCCGGGGGCGGCGCCGGGGGCGTACGCACGGTCGGGGCGCGCCCCCAGGACGGCGCACAGCGCCGGGCGGTGCGGGATCCCTCCGCCGCCCGCACCGGGTCAGTAGCCGTCGTAGGGCTGGCAGCCGGGGCAGACGTCGATCTGCACGCCGGGTGCGGGGCAGGGGTAGAACCAGCCCGCGAGAGCGGCCCGCTGGTGGATCAGCGGGCCGTCGGTCTCGGCCCTGCCGTCGTGGAAGACGGCACCGCACCCGTGGTCGCAGGTCATGGTGCCGATCGGGCGGGTGTCGGCCCCCGCGAACGTGACAGCCATCTCGGCCCCTCTCTCCCGGCCGCCAGTCTGCCGCCCCCGGCGGGCGGTGAACAGGCCGCGGCGGAAGCCGCGCCGCCGAGGTGGGCGCCGGGCGCCGGGGACGGCCCGGACGGCGGTGCGGGAGCGGCCGTCACAGCCCGTAGCGCCCGTGGCTCCGCCGCCGGGCCGCCGGACCGCCGGACCACTGGGTCGAACCCGTAACGAAGTGGACAAAGTAGGATGGCTGAACTCCCGCGCTACGCGCGAAGAGTTCCATAAATATTCCATTTGCCTGTTTCATTCTCCCGCTTCACACGCACGGAGCCACCCTCATGGACAACCTGTCCACCGTCGACGTCGACGGCGCGATAGAGACCCGCGGTATCGAACCCGTCCCGGACCACGAGCGCCGGGGCAGAGTCCGCGAGCTCTTCCCGACCTGGGTCGCGGCGAACATCAGCGTCCTGCTCCTCACCATGGGCGCGGCCCTGGTGGTGTTCAACCAGTTGAACTTCTGGCAGGTCCTGGTCGTCGCCGCGTGCGCCGCACTCGCCTCCTTCGGCATGGTCGGCGTGCTGTCGGTCTCCGGGAAGTGGGGCGGCGCCCCGGGCGCCACGCTCTCCCGGGCCACCTTCGGGGTGCGCGGCAACCTCTTCCCCGGCGCGATCCTCTGGGTCGCCCGGTTCGGCTGGGAGACGATCAACGCCGTCACCGGCGCCTACGCCGTGCTGACCGTCCTCGACCTGATGTTCGGCGTCAAGAGCAACACCGCGCTGATCGTCATCACGCTGTTCGCCTTCGTCGCCTGCACCTTCCTGGTCTCCGGCATGGGCCGCAAGGCGCTGAACGTCTGCAACACCTGGTCGACGTACCTCTTCGGCGTCTTCAGCGTCCTGGTCCTGGGCTACCTGATCGCGACCATGAACTGGAGCGAGGTCTTCTCCAAGCCCGCGGGCACCACCGCGATGATGATCGCCGGCATCGGGACCATCGCCGCCGGCGGCATCAGCTGGGTCCCCACCGGCCCGGACTTCGCCCGCTACCTGCCGCACTCCGCCTCCGGCCGGAAGATCGTCGGCGTGACGGTCTCCGGCGCCGGCCTGGTGATGGTGCCGATGGTGCTGATGGGCGCCGTGATGGCGGTGGCCTCGCCCGGCCTGGCGCAGGCCGCGGACCCGGTCTCCTTCCTCGGCGACCTGCTGCCGACCTGGCTGGCCGTGCCCTACCTGCTGACCGCGATCGTGGGCATGCTGCTGATCAACAGCCTCTCCATGTACTCGGCCGGCTTCACCGCGCAGACCATGGGCGTGAAGCTGCCGCGCGCCACGGCCGTCAGCATCAACGCCGTGATCTCGCTGGTCGGCGGCCTGCTGCTGATGCTGGTCGCCAAGAGCTTCCTGGGCTCCTTCATCACCTTCCTGATCCTGCTCGCCGTCTCCTTCTCGGCCTGGATCGGCGTCTACGCGGTGGACATGTTCCGCCGCCGGTCGCGTGCGGTGCGCTACGACACCGCCGCGCTGATGGACACCAGCAGGAACAGCCCCTACTGGTACAAGGCCGGCTTCTGCTGGCAGGCGATGGTCTCCTGGGTGCTCGCGCTGCTGATCGGGCTCGCCTTCACCAAGTGCGACTGGTTCGCCGGCCCGTTCTCCGGCACCTTCGTCGGCAAGTACGGGCTCGCCTGGGCGGCGACCATCGTGATCTCCGGCGCGATCATGGCCGTGCTCCCCGCGCCCCGGGAGAACACCCCCGCCGCCACCGCCGAGCAGCCCGCCGACGTCCCGGCGGAGCGCACCGAGCGGGTCACCGTCTGACCGCACGGCGCGAACCCCCGTACGCCCCGGACCGCCCGGGTGCCGGCTCCACCGAGCCGGCACCCGGGCGGGGAGGAGTTCGGTTCCGCAGGGACTTCCCGCACGTGCGCTGCCGAGACAGGGCGGCCGGGGGCCGGC